>JALYPB010000020.1 GCA_030856585.1 Gemmatimonadota bacterium
ACACAGTGGTGAGCCAACCGAGCTGGATCGGTTTGTAGATGGCGAAGCCGCTCAGGGTGGCGACGGCGCCGAGGGCCACGATGAAACTGTAGGCGGCCTTCTGGAGGGGGTTGTGCTTCCCCTGGGGCGGATGGTCCTTGCGAAGTCGCAGGTAGTAGAGCTGCATCTTGACGGCTGGGGCGACGTCCCGCGGCCGGAAGAGCAGCGAGCGCCACTCCCCGGTGGCCGCGAGGAAGCCGAGATACACGAGGCCGGTGATGACGAACGGCCAGGCCAGCGCGAAGTGCCAATTGAGCCCGCCGGCGAGCCAGCCACCGAGGCGTCCCCACTCGGGGATCGACTTCCCATCGAGTGGATTCGGCAGCCCGAGCGGCTCGCCCCGAAGACCGAAGTGGCTATAGGCCACGTAGATCTGGAGCCCGCTGGCGATCATCCCGAGCAGGAAGACCGCGTTGGCCCAATGGGCCAGCCGGACCAGCCCGTGATACCGCTTGACCAGCGGGCGCGGTGCCTCCTTGTCCAGTTCCATTCAGGATCTCCTCAGCGTAGGACGCCGGCCCGCCGGCTTCACAGCATCAGGTGGGCGAGCGGCTTGCCCTGCGGGGGACCATCGGTCGCTCCGACCGGCTCCACGGTCAGCGCCGCTCCCATGACCGTTCCCCCCCGCTCGGGCATGCCGGTGGTAAACATCATCGGTCTCGCCGGATCCACCTGGACCTCGGCCCCCCGCACCATCTCGTCGGCGCAGATGAACCAGAACTGGTAGCGCCCCCCCGCCGGCGCGGGTGGGAGGCCGTGAACGACCACGTTCCAGCGATGGGTGACCTCATCGGCAAAGATGACCAGGCCACCGAGCTGCTTGCCGACCTGCACGGTGGCCTGAAGGACCCGCCCAGCCCCCCGCATGATGGAGAGCGTATCCTCCAACGCCGCCAGCCGGACGTGCTCCCCCGCGAACGCGGCCTCGACCGCGCGAGCGCGCTGATCGCCGGCGTACCATCCGCCGGCGGCGAGGAGCAGAGAGGCGGCGAGTGCCGCCGGCAGTAACCAGCGTTGGCCGCGGGAGCGGTTGCCCTCGAGCACACGCTGGATGATCCGCCGGCGGAATCCGGGTCGGGGCGCGACGGGATCGAGCCCCATGGGCAGCCACGCCAGCTCGGCCTCGATCCGCGCCACTTCCCGCCGGCACTCCTCGCAGTGGGGTAGATGGGCCTCAAACGTCAGGGCATCGTCCGCATCGAGGACGCCCGTTGCGTAGTCCACGCGGTGCTCAACGAACCACTCGTGTGATCTCATAGCACCCACTCCTTGAGGCCGGCCAGCGTGATGCGGAGCCGGGTGAAGGCGAGTCGCAGGCGGGTCTTGACCGTGCCCAGCGGGATGCCGAGCTGCGCCGCGATCTCCGAGTGCGTGAGCCCCTGGAAGTAGGCCAGCTGGACCGCCGCCCGCTGCTCGGCCGGCAGCTCCACGAGCGCCGCATGGACCTGGGTGTGGACCTGCCATCCTGGATGACCCGCCTCGTCCGGGAACACGGGGGCCACGGCCTGGCGGCTCCATTCCGAAGGGCCTGCCGCCGATAGCTTTCGCTCCCGCCGCCGCCGTCCCCGCAGCCGGTCGATCGCCCGGTGGCGCGCCACCCGGAGCAGGTACGGCATCAGCCCCGGGTGGCCACCGGATGGCGGGGCGATATTCTCCCAGACGGTGAGAAACGTTTCCATGACGACATCCTCCGCTTCATCGCGATCCTGCAGCATCCCATAAGCCACTCCGAGCAGCCAGGGAGTGGCCAGATTCACCAGCTCCACCAGCGCTTGCTCGTCGCGCGCGGCGAGACGATGCCGGAGAGCGGTCTCGCGCTCGAGGCCCAACAGTCCGGCCCTCGGACTGGGACCGGATGGTCCCAGCCCAGGTTTCCCCCGGATGTCTTCCGGCTTCATGCCGGTTATTTCTCCTTCTTCTCCATCCCGTCCTTCTCCATCCCATCCTTCTCCATCATAGCCCCCTCCTTCTCCATCATACCGTCCTCCTTGCCCATTGCGGCCGTATGAAGCTCTGCCTGTCCCATCGAAACGCTGTACTTCTTGCACCACAGCACGACGTGAGAGTACTTCCCCAGGTCGATGTTCGCTGGAAGCTCGAAGCTCTGTTCGCCGGCGAACCGGGTCAGCCTGGCGACCGTCACCGAGGCACCCTTGACCGGCTTGGGGCCGTTAGTCAGGGCAACGTACACGTCGGGACCCTTCTCGATGGAGAAGTCAGAGGTGAAGTGCAGCTGACGTTTCCCATCCGCCTTCAGAATATGCACGGTTCCAACGGCCTTGTGATTGCCGACGCTGGTGAGCTTTCCCTGTGCCGTGGGCTTGCTCATGGCCATGGCGGCATGATCCTCCATGGCCCCGTCTTTCTTCATCCCGCCCTCCTGCTGGCCGAGCAGGGGAGTGACCGGAAGAAACCCGAGCAGCAGGGCGGCAGGAAGAGCGGCAAAGCGGTGCATCGTTCGCATGATATCCTCCGAGAGGCGGTGAGTGCGCTGGCTGAAAGCTTCGATGACAAACGCCGGGCACCGGCGATCCGGTTCTCGCCTCGAATCAGGGAAGCCGGACGGGGAGCACCACGGACCGGCACAGCGCCTCATCGGCCCGGCAATAGCTGACCCGCAGGTTGCCGTGAATCACTGGCATGGCGGGACGAACCTGCCACGGCGGGTCGAGGAAGTAGCTCGAGTCGCCCGAAATCCGCCCCCGGGGCAGGCGGATGACGGATCCTCCGCGGAGCTCGATCGCCGGAGGCACCCGGGCATTGATCCGCACCTGGCCGAGGGGGACGACCGCGAGGATAGCCCGACCGGCGCGGCGGGACTCGACCAGGCGCACCGGGGCGGACGCAGGGCCCGGCCCGCACCCGGCCAGGGCCAGTGTGCCCATGACCAGGAGCCGCATCAGGGGGCTATTCGGCAAGCAGATCCTGAATCCGCTGTTCCCACATCCGGTAGGAGGCGTCACCGAGGTGGAATTCGCCGGCCCCTTCGTACCGGATCCTGCCGCGCTTGTCGATCAGGACGAAGCTGGGCCAGAACCGGATGTCGTAGCGGTTCCAGGTCCGGCTGTCGTTGTCCTGCGCGTTGGGGTAGGTGATGTCATACCGGGTCAGCGCCCGGGCCAGGTTGCCCCGGTCGTGCTCGCCGGCGTAGGGGGGGAACTCCGGGGTATGAATCCCGATGAGCGTCAGACCCCGCGCGCGGTAGAGGCTGTCGAATTTTCGCAGCGACGGCAGGGTCCGGGTACAATTGCCGCAGGTGAACACCCAGAAGTTGAGCAGAACCACCCGGCCCTCGAGCTCACTGAGCCGAACCGGGCCCTTACTGTTGAGCCAGCTCGAGTTGTCCCAGGACGGCGCGGGCCGAGAATCCCGGGCAGCGGCACGCGTCCCCAGGAGCTGGGCGTCGGCCCGATTGGCGGCGAAGAGCCCTATCGCGATGCAGGTCGCGCCCGAGAGTATGGTGCGCATGGGTGTCGCTCCGTGAGGGTCGCTTATTTAACGACAGCTCCGGTCGAGCGGATCTCTTTGGCCTGGGGTCGGAAGACAGGCGGAAAGGGCGGGACGGCGTGACGGCGGTACGGGGGTACGGCGGTAGGGCGGTCAGGGGGTCAGAGGAGTGTCACCCTGAGGAGCGTTAGCGACGAGGGGGCCATAGCTGCGTTTCGGCTTCGGCCCCCTCGCTTCGCTCAGGGTGACATCCTACCCTACCCGCCTACACCTCCGCCGGCAGTGGAATCTGATCCTTGTGCTTCGCCAGCCACTGGTCGAACGTCTGCAGCTCGGGATTCAGCGAACGAGTGAACCCCAGGTCCCGGACACCGACGAAGTAGTCGTTGAAGTCCCGCTTGAACTGGAACATGTTGCCCAGATCCTCCGCGCCGGGGAAGCCGAAGCCGCGGTAGATCTCCGGCGATACGTTGTCGTAGCGGACCTCCTGCCCCAGGGCCCGGGTGAGGCCGCGGGCCATCTCGGCGCCGCTGAGGTGCTCGCCCGCGATCGCCACCGTCTTGTTGATAAACTCGCGCCCCCGCTTGAAGATCCCCAGGGCGGACTTGCCGATGTCCTCCGCCGCGATGCCGGGCAGCTTCTTGTCGTCCATCGGAAAGGTGATCGCCAGGCCGCCGTCCGGTGCTCGCTGGGGACCCGCGCCGAAATAGATCAGGTTGTCCCAGTAGTATGCGGTGAGCAGGAAGGTGGTCGGCACGCCGAGCTCGCGGAATATCTGGTCCGCTTCGCCCTTGGCATCGAAGTGCGGCACCTTGTACTTACCCATGAGCGTCGGCATCCGGTTGTCCGCCAGCGGCACCCATTTGCGGGTGTCCTCGAGGGTGGACCAGATCACGTGCTGCACGCCGGCGGCCTTGACCGCGCGGGCCAGGTTCTGGGCCTGGGTCAGCTCGCGGGGGGCGGAGAAATGTTCCCAGAAGTTGGTCACCAGGAACGCTCCGTACGCGCCGCGGAACGCCGCGCCCAGGGCGTCGGGCTTATCGGAGTCGCCGGCGACGACTCGGCTCCAGCCGCCCGGAGCGCCCTGGCCTTGTCGGAGACCGGGTCCCGGGTGATGGCGCGGGCGGCGAACGCGCCGCTCTTGTCGGCCAGGATGGCGCGGACCAATCCCCGCCCTGCGCACCGGTAGCGCCGACGACTGCGATGATCTTCTTCTCTGGCATCACAAGCTCCGTCTAGATAAGTGAAGTCCAAGGTGACCAGGTCGAGTTGCTCTACGCTCCGCAAGAGCCGCAACACGGAGAGCACGGAGAACAACGAAGGGCACGGAGGGCTCCGTGTGCAGCCCGATTTCAGTCGGTCGGAACTGTTTTTGTTTGACTGGACACCAACCGAGTTCTCTTAGTCGACCCCGAGGCTGGAT
>JALYPB010000030.1 GCA_030856585.1 Gemmatimonadota bacterium
AAGGCGAGCATCGGGATCGCGCTGTATCCCGAGGATGGACGTTCGCCTGAGGAGCTGCTCAAGAAGGCCGACACCGCCATGTACGCGGCCAAGGAGCAGAAGCGAGGCTCTTTACTATACAGCCAGACTGGCGCGGCCTAGGATGCTTTGCCAGGAGGTGCACCGCCGAGGCCTCCGTACTGCACGCGCGCCAGACTCATCACGCGCTGACGCAAGCTATCCAGCTCTTCGGGTCGAGGCCGACCGGCCAGGGTGTCAGGCGCGAACTGCGTTACCTCTATGCCCAACACGCCCCGATCCGTCCTGAAAACGGAATCGGGTGCTTCACCCGCAGGGCAGCTCCTAGCGTCCGGACGGCCCGTGGAGAAACGCATCCAAGTACCGCGACTCCTTCTCTTTCGATGCCAGGAGAGCACTCCGTCGGTTGTTGACGCCTAACGAACGGGCCGCGAAAGCGGCGGCGAGCGTTCTGATACCCCTCTGCTTCCAGGAGAGTACTCGTCTGCCGCCGGGGGAGGCGGAGGCGCTGCCCGCCGCGAATCCATACATCAGTCGACCCCTTCCCCAGGAGCGCATCGAGGGCTTCTCGCCCTATCGGGCGCTCACCGCCGACGCGGCCGCGACACCGCACCCTCGGAATCGCAGTCGGCTGAGTTGGTGGAGACGCCTGCTCGGCCAGCAGCCGCCTGCGCCTGCCGTGCCAAACGGAGCGTCGCCCGTGCAGTCCAGCGCGTGGCTAACCGGCCAGGAGGCCATCAATATTGGAGGCTAGGCGAGCTTCGTGGCATGCCGTTCCAGCATCTCACGGATGAACGCGATTCTTGGGAGCGTGTCACCTCGACCTTCGAGTAGATTCTGGCACTTGGTCTTAAGGCGACCAGCCTCGTTCTGGAGCAAGGTGTTGTCCTTGGCCGAGCGTGCATCACCCGCAATATCCAACCCTCGATTGACCTCTTGGATCGCCCCCCGAAACTCGGTGAGCTGCCGTACTTCGAGCCTCCCGATGACACCCTCGGCAAGAAACGCCGGGAACGACGCCGAGAACGCCGCTTCAGGCAGGCGATACAACGGGGCCGCAACACCGTCCTTCAGGTACGCGACGGCAAGCCGTTCGCACATATCGGCCTCGGCAGCGAGGGCACCCCAGTGGCCGCGTAGCCTGCGGCGACGATCAATCCAAGTGGGTGCTAGGCTGAGAAGGAAACCGACAACGATTAGGGCGATCTCATTCACGGTAATCCAGCCACCGTCGGCGGGGGAAATGTGAGAGGTTCCATACTTATCTCCGAACTTGTCGTGACCGATCTGGGGACTAGGAGGTGTGATAACGATTGAAAGCCGGCGCGTAGCGGAAGGTCAGAGGGCTGCCACTACCCGGATTCTGTGGCGCAAATTTGTGAGGAGGTCACACCGCTACGCGTCGGGACGCTTGGGGGTGCTGGCTGGTTCGGAGGCTATAGCGCCAAGTTCTGCCCCCACATCTCTCGCGCCCATGATCTCGCCGGGCTCGCAGCGCCACCTTCCGCTGGAGAGAGCCCGCTCCCACTCCTCTCCTCCACCGGTCTTGACGTCCATCCGTGTCACAGCGGGGCGCCAGCTTCGCGTACGAGGCACCGTCTAACCCGCGCTGTACCACAGCCGGTCGCACAGATCGTGTGGGGCTGGGAGCAATAGCACACCCAAGGTTAGGTGAGGGGTGCTAGCGTCTCGGAAAAGGGGCGAAACTGGGCCACCAAACTGGACCACGCTTGGCTAAGTCTATGGGCCCTCCAGGATTCGAACCTGGGACCGACGGATTATGAGTCCGCTGCTCTAACCACCTGAGCTAAGGGCCCGATTGCTCGAAACTTCATCACCGCCAACTACTTCCACAAGCAGGGCGCCGGTCATTCCCGCGCTCCCTCCCTCCCCTGGGTGCAAAATTGGGGGCACTTTTCTTCGGATTCATGCCGGTTTCAGGCCCCGCCGCGCTGCCTCCGCCCGGGCCACCGCCGCGGGATCCGCTGACGCCGTCATGCGGGCCACGATCGCCGCGGCGTCCTGGTCCAGGTAGGCCTCCGGCGCGTGCTTCATGTACCGCATGGTCATCGTCGGATCGGCGTGCCCCAACAACTTCTGGAGCCGGACGATCGGGATGCCAGCCTGCGCGGCGTGCACCGCGAACGTGTGCCGCGCGTCGTGCGGTGTGGCGCCGGCGACCTCGGCGGCCCGGCAGATCGCGGCCCAGGTGCGCCGAACCTTCCCGTACACCTGGGTGTCATCCGGGAAGACGAGATCGTCAGGCCCCGGCCCGACGCGGGCCAAATGCCCGGCCAGCGCGTGCTCGAGCGGCGGCGCGATCGGCAGGTCACGTACCGCCTCTTTCGTTTTCACCCGGCGGCTGCCCTCATGGATCAGAAGCCGCTTGGCGTGCAGCAGCACATCACCACCGCGGAGGCCCTGTGCCTCACCGAGTCGGGCGCCGGTATAGAATAGCGTCGCGAAGAACGGCCACCAGTCGGCCGGACAGTGCGCCGCAAAGCGTGCCAGTTCCTCAGGGGAGAGCCATCGTTCCCTGCCCCGGCTCTCCCGCTCACGCGGCATCCGCACGCGCTCGACCGTGAGGCCTTCCACGTCGCGGATCCAAGTGAGAAAGGCACCGAGCGCGGCGAGGTCGCGGTTGAGCGTGGCCGGAGAGACATTTTCTCCCTGCACCTCGAGCCGCTTCCGGCCGCCCGTAGCGCGAGTCCGGCTCCGGCGGTAGTCCAGGACGAATCCACGCGTGAGGTCCGCGAGCGTGGCCTCGCGCCCCTGCGGCAGCACAGCGAAGAAGCCCTCCCAGTGACGGCGTAGCGGTCAACAGATCGAGGCGCATAGCGGCGCTTGGTGCGGGGACTGAGGCCGGCGGGTGAGCGACGCTAGCCAGCGGTCCACCAGCTCGCCGAGTTGCGGGCTTGCGGCCCGGGCCCGGAGTTGCTCGAGCTCGGCGGGGGCGCGGCTGTAGGCGTCGTGCACCTCCTCCACCCGAAGGCGACCGGCTGCTATCAGGTCGAGCAGGTCACGCCGGCCAGCGCTCCGGAGAGCATGGAGCGTCTTTTCCATTGCGATCGCGCGGGACTTGTTGGTCGTCCCGGTCGCGACCCGAATCTCTGGCCACCCCTTCCACCGCACATGCAGATAGTAGGTGGCGCCGTCCTTTCGCCGAAACGGGCTCATCGTGGGCCTCCCTCGCTACGTGAGTCGAGCCACGCCTGCACCGCAGAGGGCCGCCAGCGCAAACACTTTTCCGAGAGGCGGACGGCGGGGATGCCGAGTTCGTAGACACGCTTACACCTGACGCCGAGAATGCGACCCACCTCGGCCGCAGTCAAGAGCGGCTCCAACCGCTCCAGCGGATCGGCCGCGACGGCGAGACGCAGCTGGCCAGTGCTCATTTCCCGAGGCTCCTCCTCCGCCTAGGCGCTGCGCCCATTGTCCGGGACGTAGAATACGGCGCCAGCGCCTACGGGTCTTTGCGCCTCGAGCCACGCATCCCGTTCCACCGGATCCTTTGGGGCACTCGCCAGATCGTATCTGACGATCGCCGCGGGAGGTTGGCCGTCCTCGCCGCCGAACCTCCGCTCCAGGTTATTCAGTCGTCCGTCGAGGGTCATGGGCCTACCTCCCGCATGCCCGTCCCACAGTTGGCCAAGTCAAGCGTGAACCAAGGAATCCCATTCGCGTCCCACTCCCGCCGTTGTTCCTCGCGCCACTCTTCTTCCTGCGCATGCGTCAGACCCTCATATGTGGTCACCCTGAAGCGGGGGATAGCACCCCGTGTGACCGTTGCAGATTCTGCCGGTGGAAAGGTGGAGAAGGGATAGGATCGGACAGGATTGTCGAGCAAAGCGCTAGTGCAGGATGCCGAGCGCGGTTTCCCCTTTTGTTGGACCACACCGCGCCTATCGCCGGCGCCGCCACCAGATATTCATGAAAATGCCAGCCAGCCATCCCAGGGCGACCAGGATAACGAGCATGACGTAGAAGGCGCCGCCTTGACCCTTCGACCCCTCATCCATGTGCACGATCAGCCAGACCCCACCGACGATCACGACCCCCGCAAGAAAAGCCGCTATCACCTGCAGGAACGTGCCGAGCGTGTATTGAGTGCTGTCGAGAGCCCGTAGCCACCGTTCTCTCCCCTCCGACTTGGTGCCCGACGGTTCAACGGACTCGCCTAGGTCCGCAGCCCTCTGGCGTTGCGCATAGTCGAACAACCACCGTACGGAGGTGGGGAGATCTGCAAGACTCTTAAACGGTAGCCCGTTGATGCTGATCGAGGATTCCTTGATGCCGATGACGTTGTTACCGGTGAGGCGCTCCAAGACCTCAGCGACGCTCGTGTCACCATTGGCGAGCTGAGCGAGCGAGTCCTGAAAGGCCTTGCGGACGTCGGCCGGCATGGCCTCCGGACTTGGGTATTCCTGACCGTTAAAGATGATGCGCGGGGGCATAGGTACCCCTACGGGATTGGGTGCGTCTGAACTTGCAGGCAGCTCGAACTTGCAGCCCAGGAGCGCGCGTGTCGAGGAACCCCAGGGGGAGCCGGCCGACTTGACCTCCCCTGCCGGACGCTTCTAGCCTCCCATAGGCGGGAATATCGCCAGCCACCTAGTCCTCCTCGTGGGGAGGGCCACCGGCAGCTTGTAGGCTGCCCAGGAGCCCGTATGAGCCCACAAACCGCGGTCACCCTCCCCGATGTATCCCCGATCCTCCTGACCCCGCGGCGCGACCCCTTTGACGATCCGGCCTGGGTCTTTGAGCCCAAGTACGACGGCTACTGCGGGCTGCTCTACGTCACCCGGAAGGGCTGCTGGATGCGGTCGAAGCGGGGAAACCACCTGAAACGCTTTGACCAGCTCTGCCACTGGGTCCGCGAGGAACTGCCGGTCAAGGAAGCCATCCTGGACGGGGAAGTGATCTCCTTAGATGCTGAGGGCCGGCAGAACTTCCGGGACCTCACCGGGGGCCAGGGGAACCTGCACTATGCCGCCTTTGATGCCCTCTGGGTAAACGGGAAGGATCTCCGGGGTCTCTCACTCACACGGCGGAAGCGCGCCCTGCACAAGGTGATCTGGGCGACGAGCACGGCACTTTCTCAGGTGTTCACGATCGATGAGCGGGGGCGGGATCTCTACGCGGCAGCGGAGCGGCTGGACTTGGAGGGCATCGTCGCGAAGCGGAAGGCCGACCCGTACGGGCCGGAGACGGTCTGGTACAAGATCAAGAACCGAGCGTACACCCAGGCAGAGGGACGCCGGGAGCTGTTCGAGAAGCGCCACTAGCGACACTCCTCTCTTTCCGGCGCTGGTACACCGACCCCCTACTTGCTGCCTGCTGGCGCAAACGCGTACTCAACCGTATTCTACTCAACTCCGAAATCAGCGCCAGTTCACGACGAGCGATCCTCCCCACGGTGAGACACCGCGTATCCGCTCGCCACCTTGGCTATGGCGGGCCGCCGGTGCCCTCGTCCGAAACACGAAGGCTTGTGAATTAGCGGCCTCGCGTCACCAGCGCCCGGGCCGAGCGCCCATAGAGTGTGGCTTCATCGGAGACCCCCTTCACTCTTTCCCGAGGCTCTATGTCGCGCCACCTAATACTGCCCGCGCTCCTGCTGTCCCTGCTCACGCCCACGATCGGCGCAGCGCAGACCTATGTCACCACCACAGAGCACCGTGTACCGTTCGAGCGGGTCGATAGCCTGCGGAAGTTGCTGAAGGAGGATTTGCCCGTTGTGGCCGAAGCCAAGCGCCGCGGCGGAATAGTGGACAACCTATGGCTGCTCCACCGCTGGGCCGGGGAGTACACCGTAGTAAATGTGACGACCTGGAAATCCTGGGCTGCCATCGAGGATACGACGTTGGGACTCGCTGCTGCCCGACGGAAGGTGACACCCGATTCAGTCGCACGTCGCAAGTACAATGATCGAATGGACTGGGTTTTTGAAGGTGTGCCGCACACCGACAACATCTATGTAAAGGTAGAGTGATCCAGCGGCTGATATCTTCCCGAGCAACTGAATGCCGAACGAGCGCAACATCGCCGCGTTAGTCCAGGCGCTCCGCGGCGCCCCCGGCCTCCCGCCTGACATCCCGCTCGAGGTCTTCGCTCGCCGTCTCGCCGACGCCGGGGTCCTCTTCCCGCTG
>JALYPB010000049.1 GCA_030856585.1 Gemmatimonadota bacterium
CAGGCGACGATCCACTGCCTCCGGCTGCCAAGGCGATCTACCAGCGGAGCCCACAGGAACTTGAATGTCCAGGGAAAGCTCACGGCGCTGATCAGGCCGATCTCGACCAGCCCGGCGCCGTGGGTGCGGAGATAGACCGGCAGCGTTTCATTCACCAGGCCGAAGGGAAAACCCGAGGCAAAGGAAAGCGCGGCCAGCCATGCCAACCGCGCCCGCAGGGGAGCAGCCACCCCGGCCGGCTCCGCCTGATCTGTGCCTGCTGGTGAGGAGCCTACTGCCACACGGTGAGCAGAAGCAGGAGGATGCCGAGGATGATCAGGATGAGCGCCAGAGAGCGGATGCGGTCCATCGGCGCCACGTAACGGGACGTCCAATCCCCTCCCACGCCGGTGACATCGCTACCCGGATCGGGGTCGTCGGCTGGGGTGGCTGCCTGTTCCGGCACGGTGGTGATTTGGGCCGGGCGATAGGTCTGATGCCCGATGCCTTCCGTCCCGTTGGCTTCGGGCAGCCCTTCTCCCTCGAACCGTGCGACGACGACGGTAATGTTGTCGGGTCCTCCACGTTCGTTCGCCAGGTCAATGAGCGCGGAGCAGAGTGTGGGAAGATCGCCGTGCTCGTTCGCCATCCGGGCGAACTCCTCCTTGCGCACCACGCCGGAGAGACCGTCGGAGCAGAGGATCAGGGTATCGCCCCGCCGGATCGGCTGGTGGGTGAGATCCACCTTGATCCGAGGGTCAGGCCCCAGTGCCTGGAGGATGATGTTTCGCCGCTCGCTCTGCTCGGCCTCATCAACGGTGAGCTCTCCGGCGTCGACCAGGCGCTGCATGAGGCTCTGGTCCTTTGTGAGCTGAACCGCGTCCGTTCCCCGCACGAGGTAAGCGCGGCTGTCCCCGATTTGAGTGAGGTACAGGTCGCTGCCAAACATGCCGGCGGCGGTAACGGTGGTGCCCATTCCCCTGACATCGGGGTGCTCACGGGCATAAGTGTAGATCTGCTGGTTGGCGAGCTCGACCGCCTCGCGCAGGCGGTGGGCAAACTGGTCGGGGGAGCTATCGGTGTCGGTGGCCCACGCCGTGGCCAGGTGGCGGTAGATCAGGTCGGCAGCCATGGCGCTGGCCAGCTCGCCGGCGGCGGCGCCACCCATCCCGTCCGCCACCATGAAGAGTGACCCCCGCGCGCCGATCTCGTGGTGGCGCACTTCCGCTTGGAGGCTGGCGTTCCCGGTGCTCAGGTCCGCGACGAGGAAAGTATCCTCGTTGTGATCTCGGGTGCGTCCGAGATCGGTCTTGCCGAAGACGCTGACTCGCACCGCGCCGCCGTTCACGCGCTCCTCGGAAAGATGTAACACCTCCGGAAATAGGCTGAGCGGGCACACGGTTGGCGTCATGAAAGCGTCACATGGCGCGTACCAGGTCTGACGAATCTAGGAAGCGGCGAGGGGAGCGTCAACGCCGTCTTGGCGTAAGTTACGGCTACTGGGTAGTTTGCAGCTATGCTTGCCTCTCGCGCACGCGGGTGGGCGCTCTGGCTCGTTCTGGCGGCGCCCGCCTGCTCTTCGAAATCCGATCCCTCGCCTGCCCCTCGCGCCGCCGAAACCCCCGACTCAGGGGCGGCGGAGATGCACCTCAGCCGCTCGGAGTTGCACGCGGCCCCCCAAGTACACGATCCGATCGGCCTTCGGGTAGTCTACCCGGCGCTGACCGACATGGTTCGGGCCCGGGATTCCAGTTTTCTGTTCGGATCCGTCGCCAACGGGAAGATCAAGGTCACGATCAATGGCCATCCGGTGCGCGTCTGGCCCAATGGTGCCTGGCTCGCCTGGATCCCGTTTCCGCCCGACTCTCTGATGCGATTTACCATCGAGGCTCATGCGGATCAGGATTCTTCGGTGTTGGTATACCCCGTACGCCGCGACCGCGGCACGCTCCCGCGCGAAGTTAGCGCGGGGCGCGCCTGGATCGACTCTGTGTCCCTGTCGCCGCAGGGTCAGCTGTGGGTCCCCCGCAGTGAGTATCTGACGCTCTCGACCAGGGCCGTAGAAGGCGCGGACGTTCGGGTGCGCCTTCCTGGTGGCAAGATTGTGCGGCTGCTCCCGCAGAGACAATCGGAGGAAGTGCTCCCGGCGTTACGGGCCTTTGATCGCGACACCACGAAGCTCCGCACGCCGGAAGAGGTGAGATACGTAGGCGTGATCCGGGGCCGCGCCATCGGTCCGGATGCGGGCCCAGTCCTGCGGGGCCCCACGGCCGCGTTGGTTCGCGTGCTCGCGCGGGCTGCGGTGCGCTGCGTGACCGGGGCGCGCTGCCCAGCTCCTTACGCCGAGTTGGTGTCGCCCGACAGCTCGTGGGCAGTGGTCGAAGCGGCGCTGGGGCCCGACACGGTGCGGCTTCGCTGGCCGCTGCAGATAGCGCTGCTCGATACCCTGCCGGTGGTCACTCAACTGGACGACGACACCGCTGGGCGGGGCAACACCGACAGCGTGACACCCGGCAGGGCCACGCCCGGCGGCACCTACGCCTGGTTCCTTCCCACCGGAACCCGGGCATCGGTCACCGGCCGGGCCAATGACGACCTTCGGATCCGGCTCTCGCCCGGGTCCGAGGCGTGGGTACCGGTGGCCGACGCGCAATCGCTCCCCGCCGGACTCCCGGAGCCGCGTGCGGTGGTCGGCTCGGTCACCCTCACGCCCTCCGATGATCGGGCTACCTTGCGGATCCCGCTGACTCAGCGGGTTCCCTTTCAAGTGGTGGAAACCGAGCGAAGCCTGGCGATCACGTTCTATA
>JALYPB010000071.1 GCA_030856585.1 Gemmatimonadota bacterium
GCGTGACACCGGCTCGGTGTGCCTGCGCCGCAAGGCCGTCTTCCTCGTGGCCCAGCAGCACGCCGAGGGGACGGAGGACATTCTGCTCGAATCGGTCCGGACCGACCCCGATCCAGAGGTGCAGCGGCAGGCCGTCTTCTGGCTCTCTCAAGTGGGTACCGATCGAGCCGTCAATGCTCTGGATTCGATTCTGCGCTTTTCCAAGGACCCTGACATCCAGGACAAAGCGGTGTTCGCGCTATCGCAGCATGGCAGCGCAAGGGCACAGCAGGCGCTCCGAGTCTACGCCGAGCGGGGCGAAGTGCCGGAGTCGGCTCGTGAGAAAGCGATCTTCTGGCTGGGACAGAACGGCTCGACGGAAAATGCTGCCTTTCTCCGTTCTCTATACCGCCGGCTCAAGAGCGAGGAGCTGAAGAAGAAGGTGGTCTTCTCGCTCTCACAGATGGGCGGCCCGGAGAACGGCCGGTGGCTGCTAGGGCTGGCGCGTGATCCGGCGCAAGGCATCGAAATGCGGAAGCAGGCGTTGTTCTGGGCCGGCCAGGCCGGCGTGCCGATCGAGGAGCTCACCGGTCTCTACGCCACCGTGGCCGATCGGGCCATGCGGGAGCAGCTCGTCTTTGTCTACTCCCAGCGCAACGAGCCCGCGGCGCTCGACAAGCTGATGGAAATTGCCCGGCGGGATCCTGATCCGGAGCTGCGCAAGCGGGCCCTCTTCTGGCTGGGACAGTCGGAGGACCCTAGGGCAGTGCAGGTGCTTCAGGACATCATCGAGCAGCCATAGGCATGCGGCTAAGCCTCCAGGTCCTGCTGATCGTGTCGGTGCTGCCCCGGTGCCTCTCTGCCCAGGCTTTGGCGCAGCGGGTCGCCGCCGTCGAGGAAGGCACCGTTCGGCTGAGCTTTGCCGCACGCCCGGGAATCTGTGGTGATTGGGAAGGCGGGATCGCCGTTCGCGATAACAGCGATGAGTGGCAGGCGGACTGTGAGTCTCGGCCTGTCCGGGTTGCTCTCCGGGTTAGAGACCACCGGGTGTACTCGGTTCGAACCTATGTCGGAGGCCGGTGGCTTCCGGATCGCTGGAGCACTGACTTGGGCACAGTTCGCGCCGGGGAGGCCGCTGATTACCTCGTCGGGCTGGCCGAGCGCGGTGGTGACACTCGGGTTGGCGGCGACCCTCTGCTACCGGCGGTGCTGGCGGACAGTGTCGTGATCTGGCCTTCGCTCCTCCGGCTGGCTCGCACACCCAAGGTCTCGGAGGATACCCGCTCCAAGGCGGTCTTCTGGCTCAGCCAGGCGGCCGGCGACGCGGCCGGCACCGCGCTGGACTCGATCGTTCACGATGATCGGGGCGACCGCGAAGTTCGGAAGAAGGCCATCTTCGCGCTGTCGCGGCGATCGAATGACGAGGGTGTCCCGGCCCTGATCCGGATCGCCCGGGCCAATCCCGACCCCGAGCTACGGAAGACGGCGCTCTTCTGGTTGGGCCAGAGCGAGGATCCCCGTGCGCTCGATCTCTTCGAAGAGATTTTGCGGTAGCGCAACCTTTTTCGAGATCCCGCAGTCTAAGCCTCACGCTTGATCACCCGCGTGAGGTGTTCTCCAGGCTCACCCCGCGCGCTGTCTCCCTGCCATTCGAAGTTCAGCGGAGGTTCGCGAGTGGGCGACCCCATGACCAGCATTGCACTTACTCTTGCACTCGCCGCCGTCCCGGCCGGCGGGCAGAGCGATTCACTGAGAGTGGATCCCAACGACACCCTGTCCGTGCACGCCTCCCGCATCGAGAGCAATGCCATCACCCTGGACGGGGTGCTTTCCGAAGCAGGATGGGTCGCTGCCAGCCCGGTCTCCAGCTTTACGCAGCGAGAGCCTGACGAGGGTGCCGCGGCTACCGAGCGAACCGAAGTGCGAGTGCTCTACGACGATGACGCCCTCTATGTGGGCGCCCGGCTATACGATCGCAGCCCCGACTCAGTGATGGCTCAGCTGGCCCGGCGCGACCGGATCGTGAGCGCCGACCGCTTCGTCGTATTCCTGGACTCATATCACGATCGCCGCAGCGGTTTCTTCTTCGGGATCAACGCCGCGGGTACTCTATACGACGGCACCCTCTACAATGACGACTGGGACAGCGACACTTGGGACGGCGTATGGCAGGGCAGCGTGTCGCGCGATTCGTTGGGATGGAGCGCGGAGCTCAGAATTCCCTATTCCCAGCTTCGCTTCCAACGGCAGAAGGCGCACCGGTGGGGCATTAACTTCAAACGGGAAATCGCTCGCCGTAACGAGCACGCCTACCTGGTCTGCACCCCGAGTAACGGAAGCGGCTTCGTCTCGCGGTTCGTCGACCTGGTCGGGCTCGAGAAGCTCACGCCGCCGGCGCGTCTGGAGGTTTTGCCTTACATCACCACGCGCGCCGAGTACCTGAGCCATGAGGCCGCGGACCCCTTCAATGACGGGTCACGGCTCGGTGCGGGCATGGGCGGCGACCTCAAGCTCGGTATCGGCAGCAACCTGACCCTTGATGCCACGGTGAACCCCGACTTCGGCCAGGTGGAGGTGGACCCGGCGGTCGTCAACCTGAGCGACACCGAAACGTTCTTCGACGAGCGCCGCCCGTTTTTCGTGGAAGGCGCCAGCATTTTCGAGTTCGGCTATGGCGGGGCCAACGATAACTGGGGATTCAATTGGGCAAACCCCAATTTTCTCTACAGCCGCCGGATCGGTCGTGCTCCCCAGGCCGAGCTCCCCGACGACTACGACTTTTCCAGCGTACCCAGTGGCAGCAACATCCTGGGTGCCGCCAAGTTGTCGGGCAAAATCGGCAGCTGGAGTCTGGGCACCCTGAGTGCGGTCACCAGCCGGGAACGGGCTCGGTTTTCTCTGGGCCAGGAGAGCTGGCAGCAGGAGGTCGAGCCACTGACGTACTACGGGGTCTACCGGGCACAGAAGGAGATGGGGGCCGGCAGGCACGGGCTGGGCCTGATGGGCACCCTCACTGCCCGTTCCTTCGAGGAGGCCGGGCTGCGGGATGAGATGAGCTCCAGCGCACTGGGGCTCGGACTGGACGGGTGGACCACGCTGGATAAGAACGGCGTGTGGGTGGTGAGTGGATGGACGGGGCTCAGCCGCGTAATGGGCAATGCGGAGCGGATGCAGCGCCTGGGGGAGAGCTCGGTTCACTACTTCCAGCGCCCCGACGCCGGTTATCTCGGCGTGGATTCGGGCAGCACCTCACTTTCCGGCTATGCCGCCCGGGTCTCGCTCAACAAGCAAAAGGGCAACTGGATGTTCAACTCAGCGGTGGGCCTGGTCGATCCGGGCTTCGAGGTGAACGACCTCGGCTTCCAGTTCCGCGGCGATCAGGTCAACTCACACGTGATGTTCGGGCATAAGTGGACCCGCCCTGGGCGCCTGTTCCGCAGCTGGCGGCTCAACCTGGCCGGCTTCCGGAGCTACAACTACGGTGGCGACGTAACCTGGACCGGCCTCTTTCTGACTGGTCTCTACGAGCTTCGGAATTTCTCCACCGGGCGATGGTTCGTGGCCTATAACCCGAGCACGCTCAGCGACCGGCGGACCCGAGGCGGGCCGCTCATGGTCAACCAGCCGGGCGTGGAGTGGGATTTTCAGCTCGAGTCCGATCCGAACAAGCGTTGGGTCTACAGCGCCGGCCTCCATGGCAACCACTATCGCCGTGACTGGGAGCAGAGCTGGAGTGCATGGGCTGCCCTCGAGTGGAAGCCAGGAGCGCGGCTATCGCTGAGAGTGGAGCCTCGGATAGAGCGAACCGGGACATCAGCCCAGTATGTGGACACCTTCGACGACCCGGCGGCAACAAGCACCTTCGGGCATCGCTATGTGTTTGCCGATCTGGATCAGACCACTGTCTCCGCCAGTGTGCGGCTCAACTGGATATTTACCCCGAGGTTGAGCCTCGAGGTATATGCCCAGCCGCTGCTGTCCTCGGGGCGGTACATCGGGTTCAAGGAGCTGGCCCGGCCACGAAGCTACGACTTTACGGCCTACCCCGATCCTGTCCCCACGGACGATCCTGATCGTATTGTGGTCGATCCAGACGGAGCCGGTACCGCAGTAGGCCAGGAGATAGACGATCCAAACTTCTCGCTCGCATCACTGCGAGGTAACGCCGTCCTCCGTTGGGAGTACTCGGCCGGCTCCACCCTCTTCCTGGTCTGGACTCAGAATCGGTCCGACACCGAGACCATCGGGACGTTCCGTACCGGGCGGGCACTGGACCGCCTCTGGGGAGCGGCAGGAGAGAACATCTTCCTGCTGAAGCTCTCCTATTGGTGGAATCCGTAATCCAGCCGGGAGTCCGGAGTCGGGAGCCCAGCAACGTCTGTTGCTGGCGAGCCGCGGGGTGGTAATGCTAGCTTAGCACGCTCGGAGCTAGCTACTCACCCTATCCCCCTCCCGGCACCATGGATTGGATTACCAGCCCAGAAGCGTGGATTGCCCTCCTCACGCTGACCGTTCTCGAGATCGTCCTCGGCATCGACAACGTGGTGTTCATCTCGATCCTGGCGGGCAAGTTGCCCCCGGATCAGCAGACCAAGGCCCGGCGGCTGGGCCTTGGTCTGGCGATGTTCATGCGGATTGCCCTGCTGTTCTCGATCACCTTGATCATCAAGCTCACGGCCCCCCTGTTCACGGTACTGGGTGAAGAGATTTCCGGCCGCGACCTCGTGCTCATAGTCGGCGGCCTTTTCCTGCTCACCAAGAGCACCCGGGAGATCCACGAGCAGCTGGAGGGGGATGAGGGCGAGACGTCGGTGAAGGCGCGGCCGTCGCTGGCAAGTACGCTGATCCAGATCATGTTGCTGGACATCGTGTTCTCGCTCGATTCCGTGATCACCGCCGTGGGGATGGCCGAAGATCTGGGGGTTATGGTTGCCGCCGTGGTCATTGCGGTGGGGTTCATGATGATTTTTGCCACCCCGGTAAGCGACTTCGTCGACCGCCACCCGACGGTCAAGATGCTGGCGCTGAGCTTCCTCCTGCTCATTGGGCTGGCGCTGATCGCGGACGGCCTCAACCAACACATTCCAAAGGGCTATATCTACTTTGCCATGGCTTTCTCGGTCGGGGTGGAGATCCTGAATCTGCGAATGAAGAAGGTGGGCAGCAAGGTAGTGAAGCTGCGGCACCCGGCCCCCTGAATGTGGGCCGCCCTGATGGTGGGCCCGCACGGCGTGCGGGCCAGATCCGATGAGCAGCCAGTCCTAGGGGCGGGGCTATCTCCCCAACTTGAGCACAGCTCGGAGCGGGTTGCTCAGGATGTACTCGCTAGTTGCGGCCAACTCCTTGTCATTTCGGATGACATGTTCGTGATAGTTCCTCTGCCAGACTGCGGCGCCGGGTGAGTTCCTCAAGAGGTTGATTCGCCTGGTGGTTGATGACTTGAAACCGGCGACCAACGCGCCAAGGGAGCGCGGGCAGCGGTAAAGACTCCGGGTCTGGGGTTTGATCCCCTCACTGTTCGTACTGGTTTCCGGAGGCGGAGCAATCGTCACGATGCCATGCAGGTGGTCCGGCATGAGGACAAAAGCTCCTAGGTCAACTTCCAGCCTGACTTGTTTGCTGCGGACCCACTCTTCTTCTGCGATCGCCCCAAGATCATTCAGCAGCATCCCTTGTTCCCCAATTGCGCCAAACAGAGGGAGTCGCCCAAACACATTCATGGTGATGAAATAGGTGGCGCTGGCCGAGTAGTCGTGCCCCCTCAACCGAGGAAGCCTTCCATGTTTCCAGTCGAATTCAGCTGACATTGAGATCGATGACTGGGCTTGCTGGTAGATGGACATATGAGGACGAGCTTGCCCGCACCGCCGTGTGGGCCCACAGGACCACGGAGCCATATTCTGGATTTCCGGAGATTGTAGAAGGATCATTTCCGCGCCCCCATTATCTTTCCTCTGTGCCTGCTCCCCGTCATTGCCTCCACACGATCCTCTCCGCCTCGCTTCTCCTGGGC
>JALYPB010000460.1 GCA_030856585.1 Gemmatimonadota bacterium
CACTTGAGCCGTGCCGAAATGAGTGCAATCAGCGCGGCGTCGAGCACGTTCCCCACCAGGGCGGCGGGCGTGTAAAACGTGCCTGACGCGTGGCGGGTCTCCGGAGTCATCACCCCTTCGAACACCCGACCCAACATGTCAGGAGCCACTTCACCGTGCCTCTGACCCTCTGATACCGTGAAGTGAAACCGCTCGAAGAGCTGGTCGAAGGCATCGCGCCACAGCGAATTCGGGATGTCAGCTCGAAGACGCCGCTCCAGCGGGTGGGGCTCGAACAGACCGCCGTTGAGGAAGGGAATGGAGCCGAACTGAGCGGCGGTCCTGCTGCGCAGGTCTCTGGGGCGGTTCAAGGTGCCGAAGAAGAGCGGTCGGAGCAGGTCGCGGTGGAGTCTCCGCTTGCGTGCGAGGCATTTCTCTACCTCATCAGCCAGAAACCTGTCGCGGCCCCCGAGCCACCCCTTCGTCTGGATGAAGTAGAGAAAGAGGATTCGAGTTAGCTGCAGCAGGGCCAGTCCATGCCGGTCTTCTGCGCGCATAGGGCCGGGGAGCCCGGCCGCCATCCGGTCGAGCGTATCACGAAACACCCGAAAGAAGCGGCGCCCCACGCTCTCGGCGGAGAGCGCCTCAGCCGCCCTGGCTGCGAAGGCAAGCGATCCACCCTCCACCGCTCCAGTGAGCCTGATCAGAGATGCAACGGCCTCGCGGCTGGGGCAGCCAAGGTTTACCTCCAGCCTCGGACAGGCGTCGAACCCGACGGCGACCGCCAGCCGGCATCCGCGAGGGTCGAGAGCCAGGACCAGACACACCCGCCCGCGCCGGCTGATTCGACGCGCCAGTCTCTGCGCGTCTCGGTCAGGGCACCGGCTCTCGATGGCAAACCAGGGCAGCTCCCCGGTTCTGCCGACCACGTTCATCCTGAGCGACTCGTCCGGCACTTCCTCCCAGGTTGGCTGGTGACCGAGAGCAGCCACCAGCCCTGTGAGGTCGTGCAGCGATCGGATTGCGGGGAGGAGTGTCTCGAGATCCATCCGCGGGGCGCTCCGGGTGTTGCGGAGCCCCACGGTAGGGGGCGGACGGCAAGCCTACTGCATCAGAATGCCGCAGGGGGGAGCGGAAATCGTCGAGGGGATCTCCGGTTAGCTTTGTATCCCAGATCCTGGACCATGAACCCTAGAACCCCTTGATGATCATGCGCCCCATACGTCTTGCCCTCGCAGTCGTCGTGTTTTTCCCGGCTCTCGCCCGAGCTCAGGCTGTTTCCGACAGCGGTACCTTCGTGGTTCGTCATGCCCACGACACCGTGGCCACCGAGCGGTTCAGCCGGACCGCCACCAAGATCGAGGGCACGGTCACTCTGCGGAACGCCAAGCACACCTCACAGCGGTGGTCGGCTGTCATAGCGCCTGATGCCACCCTTCCACTGATCGAGGTGACGATTCGCGAGGGGAGCGACACCGGTCGGGCGGCCAAAGTCGTTCAGCGCGCGCGGGTGATTTTCAGAGAGGACAGCGTCGCGGTGGATGATATAGGAGAAGGTGGGCTTCAGACCCGGCTCTTTGCCACCCAGCCGGGGGCCGTGCCCTACCTCAACCTCTCCTTCGCCTTGCTGGAACAGGCGGTGCGCCGCGCTCGGGTCTCGGCGAATCCTTCGCGGGTCGCATTCTTCAATCTGGGCGGCGGTCAGACGGCAACCGCAACCGTTTCGCGGGTGGGCCCTGACTCTCTGCGTCTTGCCATTGGCAACGTGGAGTATTTGCTGCTGGTCGATCAGGCCGGCCGAGTGCTCGGAGGCCGGATTCCGGCGCAGGACGTGGTTGCCGAAAGGCGGTGATATCCGTAGGGGCGCACCGTGGTGCGCCCCCAGACGACGATCCACGCTCCTCTGGTTCGTCGGGCGCACCACGGTGCGCCCTACGTTTGATTCCGGTAGATCCTCCCCCTCCACTCCACCCGTCGTCCTCCGCGCCAGGTCGATCGCAGGATGATGTACAGGGCCATCACCGCTCCAACCGGATAGGCGAGCCCATACCAGGCAGGTATCTGCATGCCATGACTGATGAGCATCCAGAACGCGGCCGATAGTGCGGTTGCCAGGAGCGCGGCGGGCGTAAAGGCGGCTTGACCGGAATCGACCACGGACGCGAGCAGCACCGCCGGCGGCAGCAGCCAGGCGAGCATGGCCACGATCAGCATCACCGGCACCAGTGCCCGTAGCACAGGCTCATGCGGAAAGGAGCGGCGTCCACCGAGGTAGATGTTCTTTGACCAGCCCTCGACCAGGTGAGAGAGACCCAGGTACATCCGGGTTTCCATCAGGCGTTCGGCAAAGGCAAAGTGCAGCTTCAGACCCTGGCGCAGGAAAGCCTGGGCCAGTGCCAGATCTTCGGCTACCTCGTGACGAACAGCAGCATGGGTGCCGGCTGCCTCGTATGCCTGCCGGGTTGTGAGAATGAACTGTCCGTTGGCAATGACGTCCCGCTCGCGCCGGGCGCGATTCACCGCTCCGGGCGGGTATCGCAGGGCAAGCAGGAACCAGATCTGGGGCATCACCACTCGCTCCCAGAACGTTACGCAGCGCTGCAGCGGTGCCACCGTCACCAGCCCGGCCCGTTCATCGATCAGGGTCCCGACAGCGCGTCCCAACAGCCCCGGCGCATGCCGCGTGTCGGCGTCGGTGAAGAGAAGGATCTCGCCCCTGGCGGCTCGGTAGCCCTGGTAGCAGGCCCACGGCTTTCCGTACCAGCCCTCGGGCAGCTCCTCGCCGCGGATCAACCGGAGCCGAGGATCACCGAAAGTCTCGACGATTGCACCAGTGTCATCGGTTGACCGGTCGTCCACCACCAACAGCTCGATGGGGTGGTAGGCCGTGGCCAGGATCGAGCCGAGCACGGTGCGGATGGTGGAGGATTCGTTGCGCGCGGGGATGACGACTGATACCAGCCGTCCGGATTCAGGCCGGGCGTTAATCAGACTGGGAGTGCGTCGGGCAAGGCGGGGCAGAGAGAGAAACGGAAGGAGCCACGGCAGGGCCGGGATCAGGTCCATC
>JALYPB010000101.1 GCA_030856585.1 Gemmatimonadota bacterium
CAGCAGCCCGACCGAGATGGGAGAGCGTCGGACCTGAAAGGCATTGGTCCCGATCACGGCCCCGGTAAGGTTTTCCTTCACGTACGCGTTCATGCCCTGAATCACCGCCACCACGACGACGAGGAAGCCGACTGAAACGATGATGCCGAGGAGGGTAAAGAAGGAGCGTAGCTTGCTGTGCCAGATGGCCTGGAGGGCGAGACGCAGAGCTTCTGTGAAGGGCATTTCTGAAAAGTAAGCGGTGAGCGGTAAGCGGAAAGCGGGGTGATCGGGACGTTACGTGAGAATCAGGTGCAGACCTGCCGTCCCGCTAACCGCTCACTGCTTACCGCTTACGCTTCCTACTCGTACCTCAATGCCTCCACCGGATCCAGCCTGGACGCCTTGCTTGCCGGGTAGATCCCGAAGAGCACACCGGTCAGGATCGACGCGACGACCGCCGCCACCACCGACAGGAGGGGGACCGTGGCAGGGATCGGCGTGAAGGAGCGAATTCCCCAGGCGATCAACGCACCGGCGGCCATGCCCACCAGGCAGCCCACCAGAGTCAGCGTGGCCGCCTCCACCAGAAACTGGAACATGATCTCGCGCCGGGTGGCGCCGAGTGCCTTCCGGACCCCGATCTCACGGGTACGCTCGGTGACCGAGATCATCATGATGGCCACCACGCCGACACCACCCACCATGAGCCCAACGCTGGACAGGGCAATCATGACCACGAAGAAGGCAGCGGTGATGTTGTTGAAGGTGTCCAGGATCCGGTCCTGACCCACGATGGCGAAGTTGTCGGCCTGGCCGGGACGGAGTCCACGGCTGCTGCGGAGGGCCGTCGTCACCTGGTCCTGCGCTTCCAGCACCGTGGCTGTCTCCGTCGGCAGGACGGCGATATCCAGCCAGTCCTTCCAGTACTCGGTTGACTTGGTGAAGGTTGTGTGCGGAATGACTAGCCGTGGCTCGTCCGCGTGGCTGAAGAGGGAAGCCGCCTCGGCGTGCATCCCCACGACTTGAAAAGGATGGCCGGCGATCTTGATTCGCTTGCCGACAGGGTCACGGCCGGGAAACAGTGACGCGGCCAGCTTGTCATTGATCACCACCACCCTGGACCCGGCGGCATACTCCATGGGCGTAAAGTTGCGTCCTGCCAGAATGTCACCCCCGTTTACCAGGTTCCAGCTGGGACTCATCCCGGCCAGCTCGACACTCTTGAGCTCCACGCCCTCGAAGCTCACGGCCCCGCTGGTGTATTCGCCGATGTTGACATCGCGGACCGCCGGCAGGCTGCGTATCAGCTCGGCCTCTTGTACAGTGAGGGGTGGCATCCGGCGCCAGGGCGACATCTCATCCGACCCGTCGGAGACGTCCAGCCCGCCGGAGAAGTAGCGATAGACGAAGAACGTCTTGGGGCCGGCGGATTCGAGGATCCCGGTGATGCTGCGGTTGATACCGGTAATGGCCGCCGCCATGGCGATCACCACCGTCACGCCAATGGCCACCCCGAGGATGGTGAGAGCGGTGCGGACCTTATTGGCCCTGATGGAATCGAGGGCGATGGTCGCGCCCTCGAGCATCCGGGTAGCGGCACTGCCGCCGGAGCGAATCATTCCGCTCTCAGCGCGTCGATCGGATCGAGCCGCGAGGCCCGGCTGGCCGGGTACACACCGGCAGCAATGCCGACGCCGACGCCCAGCAGCACGCCGACTCCGATGGACCAGGGTGCCACGGCAGCAGGAAGGGGAGTGAAGGCCTTGACCACGAACGCCAGCGCGATTCCCAGCCCGATGCCGAGTAGCGCTCCCACCGCCGAAAGCGTCGCGGACTCCACCACGAACTGCGCCAGGATGTCGCGCCGGCGCGCGCCCAGTGCCTTGCGGATCCCGATCTCCCGGGTCCTCTCGCTGACTGCCATGAGCATGATGTTCATGATCACGATCCCGCCCACTACGAGCGAGATGGCCACCAGGCCCGGCAGCGCCAGGAAGAGCACCTTCGAGATCTTCTGCCAGCTGCCCAGAGCGCCTTCCGCGGTCTGAAACGCGAAATTGCTCTCCTGGCCGGGTTTGAGCTGCCGGCGGCTCCGCATGATGGCTTCCGTCTGTCCCATGGCCGCCTGCATCAGGGTCGGGTCGGCGGTCTGGACAATCAGCGCATCCAGGATATTGATGGGGCAGATCAGCCGCCGACCCTGGGCACTGAACGGCATGATGGCGAACTTGTCCATGGAGATGCCGAAGAGGTTCCCTTGCTTGGCCACCACGCCGATCACCCGGTAGGGCAGGCCACCGATCACCACCTTCTTGTCGATCGGGTCGACGCCCTTGAGCAGCTTGTCGGCCAGCTCCTGGCCGATGACCACAACTGGCCGGGCGGTCCTGACCTCCTGGGAGGTGAAGGCGCGGCCGGTAACAATCTCATAGTTCTTGATCTTGAAGTAGCTCTCTTCGGTGCCTGCCAGTCTGATGCCCTTGGCAACCTTGCCGCCGTAGTGCACCGAGACGTAGTCCTCGCAGAACTTGGCGAAGGTGGCCGGAGTGCTGACACGCTCGCGCACGTAATCGGCATCGTCATAGCTGATGCGCGGGCGCCGCCGCCACGCCAGCCAGACCTCATCGGAAACGTTGCCGGTGACGATGCTGGGTCGTTGCCGCAGCTCGAAGGTGTTGGCCCCGACCAGCGTGTTGGCGAACTCTTCTACCATGTACCGGTTCATGCCTTGCACGATCGATACCACGGCGATGAGAAACGTTACGCCGATAAGCACACCGATCAGGGAGAAGAAACTCTTCAGCTTCTGCGCGTAAAGAGTTCCGAGGGCCATCCGGACCGCTTCCAGCAGGCGCATCAGGACGACTTCGCTTCCCGCGTCTTGGTGGTGTCTGCCTGGCGGACTTTGGCGCCATCCTTCAGGTCGCGGATGGCCTGGTAGGTGCCTGACACGATGGTCTCGCCCTCGCGCAGTCCGTCCACCACCTCGAAGTATTCGTCGCCCGCCACTCCGACCTTGACCGGGCGGAAGGTCGCGGCTCCGTCCCGCACGATGAAGACCCCCTCAGCCTCCCGCTTCTGGAACCTGGCCCTCAGGGTGTCCACCGGCGGCGCCGAGTCGGTCTCGTTGGGAATCTTCTCGTGGTCGCGCACGGTCAGCGCGATGATCGGGATGCTGAGCGCGCTGTTGCGGGTATCGGTCACGATGCGGGCGGTACAGCTCAGGTCGGGCCGGATATCGGCCGGCGGCTTTCTGAGGGTGATCTCGACATCGAAGTCCACTGCCCGGTCGTTCGAGCCCGACGCGGTCTGGGTGGCCGTGAGCTTGGCGCTGTGGCTCACCTTGGTGACCTGCCCGGTGAACGTGGTATCGGGGTAGGCATCGATATTGACCTCAACCGAGTCCCGGACCTTCAGGCGCACGACATCGGTCTCGTCCACCTGGACCTTGGCCAGAATCACGGACAGATCAGCTATGGTCATCAGCAGACCGGTCTCGCGGGAGAACGTCCCCGGTACTGCCACCTCGCCTTCCTCCACCGCCAGGCGGACTACGCGGCCCGAGATCGGCGCGGTGAGGCGAGTCTTGGACAGGTTGTCCCTGGCCTCTTGCAGCCCGGCGCGAGCCTGCTCCAGCTGCGCCTTGGTGGATTGGTAGTTTGCTTCCGCCACCTCGAGACCGGTCTGCGCCTGCTCGGCGGTCTCGGCGGCAATCAGGTTCTCGCCCAGCTCGGTGAGCTGCTTGGCGCGGTTCCACGCCCGCTGAGCCTGATCGCGGCTGGCCCTGGTTTGCAGCAGCATTGCCTGCGTGGACGCCACCACTCCCTGGGCGCGGGCCACGGCGGCCTCATACTGCGCAGGATCGATCTGCAGCAGGAATTGTCCTCGCTTCACGATATCGCCCTCGCCCACCGCTATCTCGATAATCCGGCCGGTGATGTCGGCGCTGATGTCCACCGAGGTCTTGGCCTCGATCTTCCCGCTTGCGGTGACGGCACTGACGAGGTCCCGGCGGCTGACCTTCTCCAGCCGCACCTCGGTTCCGGCGTTTCTACTTTTATTGATCCGAAAGGCGACTACCCCGCCGATGATGATCACGACCATCGCCACGGCCAGCCCGATCTTCGTCCTGCGCGACATGTCTGCTCCTCTTAGCGGAGGGGGCGACCGACCGCGGCTTCCAACGCGGCGATGGCTTTGTGGTAGTCATAGACCGCGTTCACGTAATCACCTTCGGCCCGCTGAACCGAGTTCTGGGCGTCGGAGACCTCCAGCGCCGCCCCGGCGCCCAGCCGGTAGCGGTCCTGCGCCAGGCGAAGCTGGTCTCGTGCTGCCTCGCGGCTGGCGCCTTGCACCGCAATTGCGCGGAAGGCCGTTTCAAGGCCGAGGTAGCGCGAGTGGACGTCGGTACGCACCTGGAGCCGCCGGGCTCGGACCTCCTCATCCGCGTCGTCTTCCTGCGCCCGCGCCTGTGAAAGTCGAAGCGAGCGGCTGAAGCCGGTGAAGATGGGCAGGGATACGGTCAGGTTGGCCCCGAATGGCTGGCCGGTGTAGGAGAAGGGGAACACGCCGTTCTGATTGCGGATCTGCTGCGCTACCGGATCGAGCAACGCCCCACCGCCATCGATCAGGCCTGCGGCGAGAAAACAGTTGCCGGTCTGGCCGCCGAGTGACAAGCCGGTCCGCACCGCGTTGTCGAACTCGCAACCGGCGGCCTGAGCCTGTGCGCTGTTGAGATTCTGCCGCAGCAACAAGTCCTGATTGGTGAATTGCTGCGTGAATCCACTCCACCCCGCTCGCACGGACAGAGTCGGAAGGAAGTCAGTCTTTGCCGCACGGACGTCGAGCCGGGCGGCGTGACCGCGCGCGCGGAGCGACCGTAAGACCGGGTTCTGCCGATCGGTGAGCACCAGCAGGCTATCCAGGCGGAAGGCAGGCGGGGTCACCGGAAAGGAATCGGTCAACACTATCTGGTCGATCGATACCGGTGGCTCGACGCCCATCCTTCGCAGCAGATCCAGTTTGGCCTCATTCTCTGCCTGCACGGCCCGTAACAGCGCGACGTCCGAGGTACCCTTGATGACCTCGGCCTGACGCACATCGAGCAGCGTGGTCTGGCCTACCCTGTGGCGTGCCCGGGCAAGGGCCAGAAAGTCCTCGTTCCGCGTCACCTGCTGCCGGGCAACGGCCACCTGGGCATTGGCCTGCAGGGCGGTCAGATACTGCGTCGAGATTTCGGCGGTGAGGCCTACACCAGCCGCTCCGATGTCCTCATCGGTGGCGCGCTGGAGCGCGCGCTGCTGGCTCGGAGCCTGAAGGCTGCGGCCGCTCAGCTGCCACTGTATCCCGAGACTGTATCCGGAGGTAAGAAACGCGGAGGTCGGCAGGATCAGGCCCCCGCCGAAGTTTGACTCGCCGGACCCGGTGTACCCGAAGTCCGTCGCCGCGGTCACCGAGGGAAGCAAGCGGCCGTACGCATTGCGAACGCCCCATCGGGCCGGACCCGCATCATTCAGTGCCTGTCGGTACAACGGGCTGTTGGCTCGCGCCTGCTGCAGGGCTTCGACCAGAGAGAGGCTGACTGGCCGGGAGGGAAGGGGAGACTGCGCGGAGTCCTGTGCCGATGCGACCGGGGGGAGCACGCAAGCCAGCAGCAGCAGACCGGACCAACGAGTCATGATATAGCCCTCTTATGGTGAGACGACGGGCCCAATACGCGGGCCCAGCCGCAGAGGTTTCATCTTGCGACAAAGCACGTCTTTGGTTGTTGTCGTCAACGAGTTAGAAGAAGGGAATCGGCCTGCCCTGGCCCGTGTCAGTCTCGAGCGAGGGCCACCACTATGCCGGAGCCAGGAAACTCGAGGTGCTGCAAGCGGCCCTTGGAGTCGGCCACCAGAGTCCCATTGATGTCGCCGCTGAGCGCTACCCGAGTTGTGCCGCCGTCGCCTCCGGCGTCGCGTCGAGCGACGAAGGAGGCCCTGCGGCTGGTCCGGGGGAACACCCCGGTCAGGGACTTGCCACCGGGAGTCGCGAGGTCCACAACTGATGTGTACAGGGAGTAGACCCCATCGTCGAGCAACACTACGTCGGGGCCTCCAGGAAGCTCCCGCCCCGCCTCGGACCCCTTGGCCACCGTGCGCACAATCAGCCGTGCACCGGAGCCGGCCGCGAGAATGACCGTGGTGCCGTTCGGGCCTTCGACATCGAGTTGGAACTTGGCCAGCGCCGATTCGTGAGTGCGCTCCAGCGTGGCCGCGAGCTTGAGCAGCGGATTGGTGGCCGGGTAGCGAGCAATCGCGGTCAGTGTCGAGCCGGGAGCGCCCCGCCCGCGTCCCTGCCGGAGGGTGAATTCCTCCCGGCCGGTCTCGCGACCTTCCTGGGTGATCACCAGCTTTGTCTCCAGCGACTCCTGCGCTTCGGCCTGGACAGCAGGCAGCAGCAGGAGCAGGACCGCAGCGATGCGCATGGGGACTCCGATTATGTCAGGGCCGGATCAGGCAGCGGCCGACCCGTTCGAGGATAAATCTATACAGGACCTCACCCTTCTGTGGCGATGCGAGGCTGGGGTAGCCGACGGAGCCAGGGGACCCCGGGGGCAGGTGGCGGCTGTGCCCCGGCCGATACCGCGCCAGCATGCCCGGAGTGAGGTCGAAATCCCTGGCCAGGTCCATCCGGACCATGTCCGGCGCAAGATAGAGCATCAACGAGGTATCCAGCTCGCCTCCCTGGACTGGGGCCGGGCGCTCGAGCAGCGCACCGAAGTCGAGACTGAAGATGTCCACGACCTGTACTGTGGCCTCATCGGTCCTGATCGTACTGAGCGCCTCCAGGTGGGCCTCGCTCGACTGGGCCGTAAGAATCAGGAACTCATTGACGCCTGCCCCGTCCTCCCACGACTCGATAAGTTCATTCATCACGCGGTGAAGCGTGCGCCGCCTGAGGGCAGCGCCCCCGGGGAAGGGCCGCGTTGCGGCATGGACGCCGTACTCCACCGTCGGGGCGCGGGGAACGCCGTACGCCGCTGACAGATCGTCCGCCAACCGTTCTACAATTATGGTATCGCAACCCAGCGGTAGATGGGGACCGTGCTGCTCGGTCGTGCCCACCGGCACGATGAGCGTGGGCCGCATTCGCAGGCGCTCTCTCACCGTGACAGGAGTCATCTCTTTCAAACGCCAGGGACGCTGGTTTTGAGTCATCGCGCGCGGTCGTGGGTCGTGGTCGTGTTGGCGGCCATTGGCGCCGCCGCCGAGTGGCTTCGGCAGCCCTCACCCATATGGGTGTGGGCCGGCTGGGCGTGCGTCCTGGCCGGCGCCTTTGCCCTGTATCCCTTCGAGGGCCGGCGGCGGCGGGCACTTGCTGCCGCCCTCCTGGGGCTGGCGCTGAGCCTGACGCTCGCCCAGCGGCAGCTGCGAGCTATTGAGACTCACTGGCCCAAAGAGCGCGAAGGCCGGGTGACCGCGGCGTCTCAACGTCTCGAGGGCGACCTGCGCTCGGTGCTGCATCGCGCCGAGCGGCTCGCGGAGGCAGCAGCCGGGATCGCTCCGACCGACCGGGCGGCAGCCCTTCAGGTGCTGAGCCGCCTGATCCCTGGCGGCGGTCCCGAGATGAGCGTGGTGGTGTTCGACGCCGCGGGCGATCCGTGGGCCTGGGCTGGACGTCACCGTTTGCCGCCTCGAAGCGAGGGAGATTCGGTCGCATCGCGTGCGAGTGGATATTACGTCGTGCTTGAGGCGCGGCGCCACTCGCCCCAGGGTTGGGCAGCGGTTGCATCGGTGCTGATCTGGGCTCACCCCGCCGTGCCCGACCGAGGACGCAGCCTGGCAGAGCTGTTCCGATCTCGTACCGAAGTGGGGCTCTCGGTCTATGCTCCCGGCACCGCTCCGGAGAGCCCGGACGTCTTCGACTATGCGGAGCCAACGACCGTGGGGCCCCGGCTGCTGTTCAGCGTTCAACCGATTCCGCCGGAGCAGGGGTTGGCCAAGGAGCGGGCCTTCGAGCGAGGCAGCCGCGCCGTCATTCTGCTTGCATTGCTGACGTTCGCCGTGGCCATGGCCCTGGCTTCCGGGCCGACCGATCGCTATCTGCTGCTTCCGGTGCTGCTGTGGCTGGTCGTCCGCGCTCCACTGAGTGCGGCCCTCGACCTGCAGCCGCTCTTCTCACCGGCCACTTTTTTCCGGCCATTGCTGGGACCCTTGTCGGGCTCTGCAGGCGTTCTGGCACTCGCCGGCATTCTACTTACCATGGCGGGCGTGTGGCTCTGGCGCCGCCGGCTCCCTCGACGGTGGTTCGGCGTCGGGCTGGGCGTGGCCCTGCTGCTGGCGTCTCCCTATCTGATCAGCAGCCTGGGGCGCGGGATCACGCCTCCTGCGCGAGGTGTCCCCGCCGGGCTCTGGCTCATCTGGCAGCTCACCCTCCTGGCGTCGGTGTCTGCGCTGATCGTTCCTGCCGCGGCGCTCTTTCGAGGCAGCGGGCCGGAGAGCCAGACCCGGTGGCGTATCGTCGCTGGAGTGGCCATCGCCTTCGCCGCGGCCCTAATCGGCTTGCTGGTCTGGACCCCCAGGGGAGGGGGATGGCCCAACTGGTACACCTTCCTTTGGACTCCCGCCCTCCTGCTGGTGACGCTGCCCGCAAGCCGCTGGGCCGCGATCAGCGGAATCGCACTCGTGGCAGGAAGCTCGGCGGCGCTCGTCACCTGGGGTGCCGAAATGTCGGGCAGGCTTCAAGTGGCGCAGCGAGACATTGCACGGCTCGGAACCGAACCGGACCCGTTGGCCGTGCCACTGTTGGAGCGGTTCGGTGAGCAGGTTCGGCACGCCTCCGCTCCGGGGAGCGCATCGGAGATGTATGCGCTCTGGCACGGCTCCGCGCTGGGGAACCAGGGATATCCCGCCCACCTGGGCCTGTGGTCGACAACCGGAACCCTGCGCGATGAGCTGACGCTCGACTCGCTCGACCTCCCACCGTCGCTGCTTTCAACCCTGGTGCAGAACCTTCCTCCCGCCGACAGTGGGCGCGTGGTACAGCTCGGTCGTATACCCGGGGTGCACTATGTGCTCGTCGTCCGGACCGGACCCGACCAGGTCATGACGGCGGCGGTGGGTCCGCGCTCGGAGCTGATCCTGCCTGGCCGGGTGGGAAGGCTGCTCGACCCGTCCCGGCACCGGACGCCGCTCTACACGCTGACCCTCTCGCCGCCTCTCGTGAGCGGAGACGGGCAGCTCCGAAGCTCCCGCTGGCGTCGAGAGGGCTGGAGTCTCAGGAGCGAATATCCGTTGGCGGTAGCCGGGGGAACTCGAGTGGTCCATGCCGCCATCGACCTGCGCGGGCCACTGCCACTGCTGGTGCGTGGAATGCTGGTGGTCCTCCTCGACGCCGCGCTGCTGGCTCTGCTCTGGTTCGTGGCCGAGCTCGTATCGGGGGCGCGGGCACGGCAGCCGCGTTGGCGAAGCCTCTCCCGCTCTTTCCGGGTGCGGCTCGCCGTGACGCTGGGCGTATTCTTCATCCTGCCCGCGGTGGGGTTTGCGGCGTGGAGTTTCGCTCGCCTGGCCGATGAGGCGGAACGCAGTCGGGACTTGCTCATTACCCGGACACTTCGCGATGCCGTCCTCACGTCAGGCGGCATTCTGGGCCGGGGCGGGCCGCTGCCGGATCGTCTTCGCGAGCTCAGCCGGAGAATCGATGCCGACCTGGCGCTGTACCGGGGGGGACGGCTGCTGGGAACGAGTACTCCGGTGCTCGAGGATCTCGGGGTAGTCGGCCAACTGATGGATCCGCGGGCGTTCCGGTCTCTGGCACTCGAGGGGCAGTTCGAAGTCACCCGCGAGGGCTCACTGCCCGAGCTCGCCGAGCGAGTGGGGTATCGTGTGGTCCAGCCGGGACGCCCCGGCGACGTCTCGGTCCTGGCTACGCCCCAGCTGGCGGACGACTCCTCGCTCGCAACCCGGCAGCTGGACCTCGCGCTGGTTCTGCTCATCGCCACACTGGCCGGTGTTGCCGCGGCCCTGGCCGGAGCGCAGGTAGCCTCGAGAGCGCTGTCCCGGCCGGTCTCGGAGCTGCGTCGCTCGGCCCTGGCACTGGGCAAGGGCAAGCCGATGCCGGTTCACTCCGGGCGTCCGCTGCTCGAGTTCGAGCCGGTATTCGGCGCCTTCGAGCGAATGGCGGCCGACATCCGTTCCACTCAGAGCGCATTGGAAGAAGCCAGGCGGCGCACGGCGGCGGTGCTTGCCACGGTGGCTACCGGCGTCGTGGGTGTGGATCCGCGCGGCAGGGTTCTAATCGCCAATCGTCAGGCGGTGGATCTTCTTGGCGCCCAACTGGAAGAGGGAGAGCCCTTCCTCGAACGCCTTGGGCCCGAGTGGGCTCCCCTGGCCGATGCCGTACGACGTTTCCTGCGCAATCCCGCAATGGATGGCACGGCAGAGCTCGAGGTCGGCGGACGGCGGCTGACTCTGCAGCTGGCCGCGCTGGGCCCGGAGGTGCACGGCGTGGTCATGGCGCTCAACGACATCACCGATGTGTCACGGGCGGAGCGGGTCTTGGCCTGGGGCGAAATGGCGCGGCAGGTGGCTCACGAGATCAAGAACCCGCTCACCCCGATGCGCCTCGGCATGCAGCACCTGCGCCGGGTCTATCGGGATCGCAGAGAGGAATTTGACCGCACGCTGGAGGAAACTGCCGAGCGGATTCTGGGCGAGATCGATCGGCTCGACACCATCGCCCGGGCGTTTAGCCGCTTCGCCGCGCCGGCCGACTTACACCAGCCGTTGGACCGGATCGATCTCGGTATGACGGTCGGCGAAGTGGTACAGCTCTATCGCCTGGCTGAGGAGCAGTGCGAGGTTCGGCTGACGGTCGAGCCGGAGGCGTTCGGGTCCGCCCGCGCGGATGAGGTGAAGGAAGTGGTGGTGAATCTGCTCGAGAACGCCCGCAACGCCGGCGCCGGAATCGTTCAGGTCACGGTAGCCCCCGCGCTCATCCGGGTCGAGGACGACGGGGCCGGCATTCCTGCCGAGCTGCTGCCACGTGTTTTCGAGCCGCGCTTCTCGACGACCACCAGCGGATCGGGGCTGGGACTGGCTATCGTGCGGCGGTTGGTGGAGAGCTGGGGAGGTCGAATCGAGGTGGAGAGTGAATCGGGGCGGGGGACCGTCGTGACTGTACAGCTACCTCCATGAGCTACCGCATCGACATCTTTGCCCGCTCAGCGTCGGCCACGATCAGTACCTGCTCCTGAGTCTGCCCCCTGCGGAGCAGCCGCACCGCCGTTTGCATCTGACGATCGGAGAGGGCTCGGCGTCTGGCTTCAGCCACCGGCCCGAACACGCTCCGCGCAATCTCATAGCCCAGCTGTTCGTCGATGTAGCCGTTGGCCAGATCGAATGTATCGAGCCCAATATCCAATCCATTCTGTTTCAGCCGGCCGAACACGTCGTTCCGCATGTCGGGTGTCACATGAAACGATTCGGACCTCGGAGGACGCGACTTCTTCACGTCGGCGGCGTACTGCGACAGCACGGTGCGGAAGACCGACAGGTCCTCCCCCAGCGCACTCAACAGGGTGCGTTCGGCGTCGGAGCGGGGGAAACCTCGTACCGGAAGATCGGGGAGAATACCGCTGGCATCGGGTATGGGGCGTCCCGAGGCCGTACGAAACACCCTGGGCAACTGGGCCGGGGTGCGGTTGCCGACGGCACCCTCCGCGTCGGCCTTGGGCCTCTGCACGGTTCGCCCGCTCGGCGTGTACCAGCGCGCGGTGGTCAGCTTGAGAGCGATCTCCTCACCTAGCGGGTAGGTCGTCTGAAGCACTCCCTTTCCGAAGCTCGGCGTGCCCAGGATAACCGCGCGATCGTGGTCCTGCAGGGCTCCGGCGATCAATTCAGCCGAGCTGGCCGTGCCGTGATTGATGAGAAGGGCAACCTTGAGCCCTCTCCACGCTCCGGAGGTTCCCGCCAGATAGACCTTGGAGTGCTGCGGGGAGCGCCCTCGGGACACCGCAACCGTGTCCCCGGGCTTCAGGAACAGGCTGGCCACCCGGACGCCTTCGTTGATGAGGCCGCCGGGATCACCCCGAAGGTCCAGCACCAGCGCGGTCATCCCTTCACCGAGGAGCCGGTCGACTACCTGGCGCAACTCGGTGGCGGCGCCTTCGCTGATCCGGCGGAGCTCGACGTAGCCGACGCCCCCGCCCAGCATGATGCCCTGGGACGTGGCGGGAACATGGACCACAGTTCTGGTGAGCCGGCGGACTACCGCGGAGTCGGATCCATTGGGACGCACTATGACCGTGACGGTCGCACCTGAGCCGGCCGACAACGCCTCATCCAGCCGTCGCGCAGACCATCCTCTGGTGCTCTTTCCGTCTATGCTCAGAATCTCGTCGCCGGGTCCGAACGAGCCACGGGCGTCGCCCAGATTCGCGTCGGAGGTCGATCCAACATCCACCTCGGTGCCCGACATCTGCCGCTGGTACTGGCGGTAGCTCTCGCGGGTCAGTAGCTCGGCGTACGGATCCCGCAACGAGGCCACCAGGGTCTTGGCGGCGGTCTGGTAGAGGTCCCCCTCTGCCCTTGGGTCGATGTAGTTGCTGTGAATTGAGGCGACGACGTTCTCGAACAAGCGGGCCTGCTGGTAGACACTTCCATCCGGGGCCGCCTTGCGGCGGAGCAGCCAGCCTCCACTGATGATCGCGAGCACGACGATGGCGATCAGGCCGCCCCAGCGTGCTCGGAGTACTCTAGTAGAAGATCTCGCCATGCCGTGTTGCTCCCGCGAAATGCCAGAAGGTCTGCCGGATGCATACCCCTTGGGAAGGGGGACACCGCTTGCGACTAGCCTTACAGGATGAGGCAGCAAGATGAGGGCCCAACAGGTGCGGGCCTGCCGTTCGGCTCAGTTTCCCCGTGGATTCCCCGGGTCGGAGGTCAGGGTCGAGTCCCGCCACACGGCGGCGGAAGCCACATGACAGGCCTCTACGAATACGTCAGCCGGGTGGCTGCCGCGCTGGAGGAGCGCGTGCAGCATCTCATGGCGCACCAGCCACTCCTGACCGAGTGCGTTGGCCGGGAGATAGATTCGGTTGCCTTGCCGGACCCACCAGGCGTGGGCCATCTCCCCGGCCAGTTCAATAGCGCCAGAGGGAGCGTCTACGGCGTAAAAATTCACGTCAGTCATTTTGCCTTGACGGCCTGAACAGGCAACCGTCTTGTCCCACCACTCCTGGTACAGTCCCAATGTGGGGACAGCCCAGGAGCGCGCGAGTGGCGCGAGCGGGGCACCGGCGGCCCGTGGAGCGGCGCAGGCGCTCAACCCTAGCAACAGGAGGACAACGCAGAACAACCTACCCATGTGAAGACTCCGGATTGGAACTCGAAAGGGCGGTGGGCCGGGGGGTCTCCGCCACGATCGGCGACGGGGAACCGACGTTGAATCCAACCCCGCTGCAGGATTCGGTCCACTTTCGCGCTGGCCGGGTAACCGGCGTCGGACTGGCCTCGCGTAGGTTGCGATCCCCTGACCGGAGCGCCTCCCTGTGCTTGCCAGAATTCGCTCCGCTGCCGTTCTCGGGATCGATGCCTACCCGGTAGACGTCGAGGTCGACATCACCAACGGGCTTCCCTCCTTCTCCACCGTGGGCCTTCCCCAGGGCGCGGTAAAGGAGGGGCGTGAGCGAGTCAGCGCCGCGCTGGCCAATGCGGGCTTCTCGTTTCCGTTGCGGCGAATCACCGTCAACCTGGCGCCCGCCGACATTCGCAAGGACGGCTCGGCCTTTGACCTGCCGATCGCCCTTGGGATCCTGGTAGCCAGCGGGCAGCTGCCGGAGGAGCGGCTGCGGGACCAGGCCGTGATCGGTGAGGTGGGCCTCGAGGGAGACCTGCGGCCGGTCCGGGGCGCGCTCTCCATGGCCCTCGCCGCTCGGGCGGCCCGGTACCGCGGCGTGCTGCTGCCCCATGCCAATCTCCCCGAGGCGTCGGTGGTCGAAGGACTCGACGTGTGCGGCGCCCGCACGCTACTCGAGGTCTGCGGCCATCTATGTGGTACCGAAACGATCGCCCCTACGCGGGTCGATATCCCAGCGCTCATGGCCGATCCCGGGTTTAGCGACACCGACTTTGCCGATGTCAGGAGCCAGGCCGCGGCCAAGCGCGCCCTCGAGGTTGCGGCAGCGGGTGGCCACAACATTCTCATGATCGGCCCGCCGGGTGCCGGCAAGACCATGTTGGCCCGGCGCCTTCCTACCATTCTTCCTTCCATGGGCCTGGAGGAGGCTCTCGAGACCACCAAGATCCACAGCGTCGCGGGTACGCTTCCGTCGGGTCAGTCGCTCCTCACCCAGCGTCCGTTCCGCTCGCCCCATCACACCATCAGCGATGCCGGCCTCATCGGTGGCGGGTCGTCACCCCGGCCGGGCGAGGTCAGTCTGGCTCATAGCGGTGTGCTGTTCCTCGACGAGCTGCCCGAGTTCCGCCGAAACGTGCTGGAGGTGCTGCGGCAGCCGCTGGAGGACGGTGTCGTCACGCTGAGCCGTGCCGCGATGAGCCTCACCTATCCGGCCCGCTTCATGCTGGCCGCCGCGATGAATCCGTGTCCCTGCGGCTATCTCGGCGATCCACTCCACGCCTGCCGCTGCGGGCCCCTGTCCATCGAGCGCTACCGTGCCCGGATCTCGGGGCCGCTGCTCGACCGCATCGACATTCACCTCGAGGTTCCCGCGGTCGCGTACGGCGATCTGGCAGGAGAGCAGTCGGGCGAGAGCAGCGCCACCATCCGGAGCAGGGTCGAGCAGGCGCGAGCAGTGCAGAGAACGCGGTTTCGAGATCAGCGCGGGGTATACGCCAACGCTCACATGAGTGCCCGAGATCTGCGGCGGCACTGCCGGCTCAGCGAGCCGGTGGAGTCAGTGCTCCGTCAAGCCGTGACGCGGCTCAGCCTGTCCGCACGGGCCTATCACCGGGTCCTCAAGATCGCACGGACCATAGCCGACCTGGCCGGCGCCGCCGAGATCATGACGGCCCACGTCAGTGAAGCAATTCAGTATCGAAGCCTGGATCGGAAACAGGAATTTGCATAGTTCGCCCGACTCACACAACCGTTGCAGCAGAAAAGGCGGCTCGGGCTCTGGGAATCTGCGAGACACTCCGCAGGCCACCCGCTATGGGGCCTAACCGGCCGCCGCTATCGTCTTGCAATCATTAAAGATGAGAGATGGCCCAGGATCTGCAAAAGGTCCCTCGGCCCATCGCATGTGCCACCGGGGACAATTTCCTTCGTGAGTGGGGGTGAGGTTGAGTATCCTGGGTAGTCAGCTCTCTCCCTATCAGCGTTTCTTCCGTCTGGACACAGTCCGGAGCAAGATTCTCGCGTTCGCGCTGGCTGTCACGGTGATCCCCACCGGGCTCACCGCATGGATCTCATATACCCAGAATCGAAATGCCCTGGAGGAGAAAATCTCACAGGAGCTGCTGAGCGCCAGCGCTCAGACGGCGCGCGAGATGGACGTGTGGCTCAAGGAGCGCCTCCATGATCTCCGGGTCTTTGCCAGTTCGTATGAAGTCTCCGAGAACCTCGTGCGCGGAGCCACTAACTCGAAGACGCAGGGGCGCCTGAACGACTACCTCAACTCCGTCCGGGAGCGCTTCAGCGATTACGAGGAGCTCGTGGTGTTGGACTCTCAGGGCCGAATGGTTGCGAGCAGCGCAGGCCAGCCTCGAGCGTTCCGCCTCCCAGACAATTGGAAGAGCGAGCTGAGCGCCACCAATGCCGTGGTGGGTGAGGCGTTCTGGGATCAGTCGCTCGGCATGGGGATCCTGCTGGTAGCGGTTCCGGTGCAGCGGGCCGACGGCCGGCTGCTCGGAGCGCTCGCCGCCAGGCTGAACCTGAGCGGGGCCAAGGATGGGCTACTGACCTTCGCTCCCGGCAAATACGGACAGATCTATCTGATCGGCAGCGGCGGGAATTTGATCGTCAACTCCCTTACCACCTCGGCTGAGCTCATGCGGCTCAGCCTGAAGCCATCGGTCCTCGAGCGGCTGACGAAACGGGAGGGGGCGGTCCAGACCTACGAGAGCGTGTCCGGCGTGGAAGTTCTCGGCAGCCTGAAGCAGGTGCCCCGCGCGGGGTGGGCGGTGCTCGCCGAGATCCCGGTGGATACCGCATACCACCAGGTCAGGCGATTCCGCGACCTGACCCTGGCGATCGTCGCGGGTCTGCTCCTCCTCGTCACCGCCATCGCCTACCGTCTGGCCTTGCTAATCGTTCGACCCCTGGAGCGGCTCACGAAAGGTGCGGCAGAAGTCGCCGAGGGCGATCTGGCCGTGGACCTTCCGACAGCCACCGGCGAGGTGGGCGACCTGACCTACGTTTTCAATCATATGGTGGGTCGCCTCCGGCAGAGCCGGCAGGACCTGGATGCCGTCAACGAGACGCTCCGTCAGCAAAACGAGGAGCTGGAGCGCCTCTCCGCCTCAGACTCGCTGACCGGTCTGTCCAATCGGCGCATCCTGACCCAGAGGCTGTCCGAGGAGCTCCTGCGGTCGCAGCGGCAAAGCCATTCGTTCACCGTGCTGATGCTGGATGTGGACCACTTCAAGAAATACAACGACGCATACGGGCATCCGGCGGGCGACGAGGTCCTGAAGAAAGTGGCGAACATCCTGCGCAACTGCACCCGCGCGGGAGACTGCACCGCGCGATACGGGGGCGAAGAGTTCGCTGTCCTGCTGTCCGGAAAGAGTGGAGACACGGCCTTACAGCTGGCCGAGCGCATTCGCACGCGGGTAGCGGCCGAGGAGTTCGTAGGGGGTAAGGTCACCATCAGCGGCGGCATCGCGGAGTTTCCGCACCATGGTCACACGGCGGAAGCCGTCATCTCCAGCGCGGACGAGGCCTTGTACGAGGCCAAGCGCGAGGGCCGCAACCGGGTGGTGTTCGCCCGCCCCAAGCAGAAGCAGGGCACCAAGCGCAACTAGGGGCGGGTCACGAGACTCCGGAAGATCCAGCCCCCTCGCCCGCTGTCGTCACCGATCCGTATCCACTCATCGACATACGAATATCCGGTCAGGGCTTCGCCGGGCTCGACCCCAAACTCGATGCGGGAACCGGTCCCGGGGGCGGCCCGGACGTTCCCTCGCCCAGAGGCCACAAGCCGAATCGGAAGAGCAAATGCGGTTTCGCCCGGGCGCTGCGCCCCACGTTCCCCGGCCGCCAAACGTTCCCGGGCCGCTCCAGCGAGCGTCTTGGCCTGGTTTGCCAGGTACAGGGCGCCCCCATAGTTCGACTTGTCGAATTCTGCCGAGCTCTCTTTCAATAGCCTGGTTGCCTGGATTTCTTCGGGCGTCGACGGTTGACCGGGCGCGGTTTTCAGCGTCTGTAGGGCCACCTCAGCCTCGGCAATGCCCGATGCGGCCTCGGCCCGGGTGGCCAGCGTCTGGAGCTTGGCCATGGCGCGCACGACTTCCTGCCGGGTGTTATCAAGCCGGGTCTGAAGCTCTTCCACCTGCGCTTCCTTTTCCATCAGACTGAGCTCCAGCCGCGCAATCCGCCGCTCGAGATCGGCGGTGGCGGGGCCTGGCCGAGTGGGCCGGGACGCCGGACGGGTTGCCGGCGCCGACTCGACCTTCTTGGGCGCGCACGCGGCCAGGAGAAGGGCGCCGGAGAGGATCAGGAAGCGTGGGTGCACGGGAAAGTCCGATGGAAATGGGTTCAAGAACATACTAGGAAGGGTCCCCTCCTCACTAGTCGTCCCGGTGGCCGGGTGGGCGCCGGTCCCGCTTGGTGGCCGCACGGCGCCGCTTGGCCTCCAGCCTTGCCGCCTTCGCGGCCCGGCCCGGCTTGGTCGGCGTCCGCTTTTTCCTGACGGCCAGCGCCGCAGCAACCAGGGCCCGCAACCGCTCAGTGGCGTCCTCGCGATTCCGAAGCTGGCTCCGCGTGCCACTCGATACTACCCGCAGACGCCCGGTGGAATCGAGCCTCGTGCCCAGGCGCTGCAGCAGATGCGCGCGCTGCTCGGGGCTGAGGCTGGGAGAGCCGACAACATCCCACCAGACTTCGATCCTGGTGGATGAGGTGTTGACGTGCTGCCCGCCGGGTCCACTCGAGCGCGATGCCAGGTATTCGAGCTCGCTAAGCGGGAGGCGAAGCTCGGGGGTGATATCGAGGGCATTCTCGTCGGCCATGCGTAAAGCTATTAGAATCTCGGCTGGTCGCTAACGTGCCTCGCGGTGACACGTGCCGCCGTTCCGCCATACCGCTAGACCGCTTACGTTTCTGCCCATGGCACAGCTCGAAAATCTCCGCGCTCATCTGTCTACGCTGGGTCGGGTCCTGCTCGGGTACTCCGGCGGGGTGGACTCCGGTCTCCTGGCCGTTGCGGCACGGCAGGCCCTGGGTCGCGAGCGTTTCGTCGCCGTGACGGGGCGCAGCGCCTCCTATCCTGCGGTTCAGGCCGATGCGGCCCGCGAGCTGGCGGAGCGATTCGATATTCCGGTCCTTGAGGTGGAGACCCATGAGCTGGAGGATCCGCGGTACCTGAGCAACACCACCGATCGCTGCTACTTCTGTAAATCGGAGCTCTGGGCGCAGCTCCATGAAATTGCCCGGGACCGCGGCTTCGATACCGTCATCGACGGGACCAACGCGGATGACCTCGGAGAGCACCGGCCGGGGCTTCGCGCGGCGTCCGAGCGCCACATCCGGTCGCCCCTGGCGGAGCTGGGCTGGACCAAGCAGGATGTGCGCGAGGCGGCGAGTGAGCTGGGCTTGCCGATCTGGAATGCACCCGCCGCCCCCTGTTTGTCGAGCCGCGTGTTGTATGGTTTGGAGATAACCCCCGAGCGGCTGCGCCAGGTAGAGCAGGGCGAAGCGTACCTTCGGAGCCTCGGCGTCGGCGGCGACCTTCGGGTCCGCCACCACGGTGAGAGGGCCCGGCTGGAGGTTGCTCCCGCCGAGATGGACCGCCTCCGTGCCAGCTGGGATGCGATCACAGCCGTCTTTGCCGGTCTGGGATTCGCCGCAGTCGAGCTGGATCCGGCAGGCTACCGCCGAGGCGGGCTCCTTGCCATAACGCCGCGGTCACCGCACTGATGCGGCTCTTTGCCGCCGTGCCGGTCTCGGAGCCTGCGCGCGCGCAGATTCTCAAACTTCTGGCAAAGCTGCGGGAAGCCGGCTGGCCGGTGAGGTGGGTTCATGATGAGGGTCTCCATATGACTCTCAAGTTTTTCGGCGAGGTTGCGCCGGAGCGCCTGGACGTGATCGCCGAGGCGCTGCGGTTTGCCGCCCAGGGAACCGAGCCGTTGGACCTTGAGCTCGGAGACCTCGGCGCGTTTCCCAGCCGGACCAGGCCCCGGGTGTTGTGGGTCGGGGTCGAAGCGCCCGCCGGTCTCGAGCTCCTTCAGGACCGGATCGAGCGGGGCTGCGAGGCGATCGGTTTTCCGCCTGAAGGGGCCCCCTTCCAGCCTCACATTACTCTGGGCCGGCTCCGGGAAGGGCAACGCCTTCCGGCGGGTGGGTTGCTGGACCATGCCGAGGAATTCGAACAGGTCTCGTTCGTAGCTCACCAGCTGGTCCTGTACGAGAGTGTGCTGACCACCGGCGGGCCGCGGTACGAGTCCCGTCTGACACTCGACTTCGGCGCCTGATGGGCTGTCTTTCGTTGCCCTTCAAGCTGCTGGGCGGTGCCGCCCTGATCGTGGCACTCGCCATCGGGTGGCTGTATCGGGACCGGCTCGCCGGGGAGCTGCATCGTGTGCTCGACTTCTCAGGAACCGGCGATGCTCCCAGCGCGAGCGGCCGTCCTGGTTCGCGGGCTTTGGCCTCGGCGCAGTCGAAGGTCGACTCGCTCAACGGTTGGAGCGCCGACTCTGTGGTGCTCAGTGCCTCGGAGGTTGCGTCGCTGATCGGGGCCGGGCTGGATCCCAGCCTCCGGCGCCAGCTCGATTCACTGCAGGTCGAGCTCCTCGATGGATCGGTCGCGGTCAACGCCAAACTTGCCACTGCCCGCTTGCCGCGTGAGCTCACCGGTCCGCTCGCAGTGGCGCTGCGGGAGCGGGAGCCGGTCCGGGCAGCCGGGCCAATCCGGGTTGCCAGGCCGGGTCGGGCCGAATGGGCGGTGAATTCATTCCAGATCAGGGAGTTTCCGATCCCGCGCGACGCCGTGCCGAAGTTGGTGGCCAAGGCCTTCGGCGACACGACAAGGCGGACCATCCTCATCAGGATTCCGGAAGGCATCCGCGAGATCCGCGTACGTCCCTCGGGAGCAACTCTCCTGGGAGCGCCCCGCTCATGAGCCATCGGATCCTGATCGTGGACGATGAGGCCGGCATTCGCCAAGCTCTGAAGCAGGTGCTCGAGTACGAAAACCTGGTCGTACGGGTCACGGCATCAGGCGGTGAAGCCATCACCGTCTATCCCGAGTTCCGGCCCCATTTGGTCTTTCTCGATGTGAAAATGGCGGGACTCGATGGCCTGGAGACCCTGACCCGGCTCCGGAACCTGGATCCAACCGCCCAGGTTGTCATGATTTCCGGACACGGCACCATCGCGACGGCGGTCGAGGCTACCCAGCGTGGCGCATTCGATTTCCTGGAGAAGCCGCTCGATACCGACCGCTTGCTGGTCACGGTCCGCAACGCCCTGGCGCACTCCGAGCTCGTCGGGGAGAATACCCGGCTCCGCGAGGCGACTGGAAGCCGATACACCATGGTGGGGACCAGCCCGCCACTCCAGGCGGTGCGTGCGCTGATCGAGAAGGTGGGCCCTACCTCGGCCCGGGTGCTCATCACCGGCGACAATGGGACCGGGAAGGAGCTGGTGGCGCGGGCGCTGCACGATGCCTCGCCCCGGCGTGACAAGCCGTTCGTCGAGGTCAATTGCGCAGCCATTCCCTCCGAGCTCATCGAAAGCGAGCTCTTCGGGCACATGAAGGGCTCGTTCACCGGCGCCTTTGCCGATCGCGCCGGAAAATTTGAGCAGGCGGACGGAGGCACCCTGTTCCTGGACGAAGTGGGCGACATGTCGCTGTCGGCCCAGGCCAAGCTGTTGCGGGTGCTGCAGGAGGGAGTCGTAACCCGAATCGGCGGCTCCAAGTCGATCCAGGTGGACGTCCGGGTGCTTGCCGCAACCAATAAGGATCTGGAGTTCGAAATTGGCGAGGGTCGCTTCCGGGAGGATCTGCTGTACCGGCTCAACGTGGTGCCGATCGACGTTCCGCCTCTGCGGGAACGCAGTGAAGACATCCCCGCACTGGTGATCCACTTTGCCGAGCAGTTGGCGGCAGGGGCCGGAGTCCCCGGGAGGCGGTTCGCGGACGACGCCGTACGCCGGCTGCAGTCGCGCACCTGGCCCGGCAACATTCGGGAGCTTCGGAACGCGGTGGAGCGGGGGCTTATTCTGGCGTCGGGGAAGGTGGTTACCGCCAGCGACGTCGACCACCTGCTTCCTCCGCAAGGCGGAAGCTCGGCGGATCCCGCCAGTCAGACCTTCGAGACGTTCAAGCAGGAAGCCGAGAAGAACTTTCTCTTCCAGAAGCTCCGCGCGCACGACTGGAACGTGTCGGAAACGGCGCGTGCCTTGAAGATGCCGCGATCCAACCTCTACAAGAAGATCGAGCGTTACGGCCTCAGCCGGGAGTCGG
>JALYPB010000104.1 GCA_030856585.1 Gemmatimonadota bacterium
GTTGTTGATCGACGTCGTTACCCTGTTCCCCGAAGTCATCGCCCCCTACGTGGCGGCCAGCATTCCGGGGCGTGCGGCGGCGGCGGGGCGGGTGCAGTTCCGGCTGGTGCAGCTGCGGGACTTCACCCACGACCGGCACTCCACCGTAGATGACTATGCGTACGGTGGTGGCGCGGGGATGGTGCTGAAACCGGAGCCGTTCTTCGAGGCGGTGGAAACGCTTCGGCCAACCGGTCCGGTGGTGCTGATGTCGGCTCGGGGCCGCCCCTTCACCCACGACGACGCGGTTCGTTTCTCACTCGGCGACCGGCTTACCCTCCTGTGCGGGCACTATAAGGATGTCGATCAGCGGGTGGCGGAGGGGCTTGCCACCGAGGAGCTGTCGATCGGCGACTTCGTCCTATCCGGCGGTGAGCCCGCGGCGCTCTGCGTTCTGGATGCGGTGGTCCGCCTCCTGCCGGGCGTTCTGGGAGACCACGAGTCGGCCAGTGGCGACTCGCATTACGACGGAATGCTGAGCCCGCCGAGCTACACCAGGCCGCCGGAGTATCGCGGGCTAGAGGTGCCGGAGGTGCTTCGGTCGGGTAACCATGCGGACATCGAAGCATGGCGCCAGGGAGAGTCGGAGCGGCTGACGCGGGAGCGCAGACCGGATTTGTGGGGGAAGCGCGAGGAGTAGGCTACAGGGCCCTCCGGATGACAAAACGGGGCCGCAGTAGTAAGATCGTACCAGTTTTTCAGGTTCACCGGGCGCCGGACGGCGCGGAGGATGGGATAATGCAGCGATTGGCAGAAGTGGCCCGTGAGGGCTTGCGCACGGACATTCCTGCATTCGATCCGGGAGACACCATCCGGGTCATGGTCCGGGTTCGCGAAGGTGACAAGGAGCGCCTGCAGGCGTTCGAGGGCATGGTCATCGCCAAGCGGGGGGGCGGGATCAGCGAGACCTTTACGGTCCGGAAGATCTCCGCGGGCGTTGGGGTGGAGCGGCTCTTCCCGATCCACAGCCCCACCATCGCCTCTATCGATCTGATCCGCCGGGGGCGGGTGCGGCGCGCCAAGCTGTACTATCTGCGCGCTCTGAGCGGCAAGGCCGCCCGGATCAAGGAAAAGCGCGAGACCTGAGCTCATGGCCCCTCGCCCTACACTGGTCCGCGAACGGGCCGTCTGGGCTGAGGAGCATCTCCTCGTCGGCGTTGACGAGGCCGGCCGTGGCCCCCTGGCAGGACCAGTGGTGGCCGCGGCCGTCGTCTTTCCGACCGGCTGCTCCTGCGTGCGCGGGTTGCGCGACAGCAAGGTTCTTCCCGCGAGCAAGCGAGTTCGACTGGCGGCGCGGATACGCGGCCGGGTGGTGGCCTTCGGGATCGGCGCAGCCTCGGCGCACGAGATCGACCGCTTCAATATCCGGGTAGCCACCGCGCTAGCCATGCGGCGGGCCATCGCCATGCTCCTCGGCCGCTACACGCTCGGACAACCCTACCGCATTCTCATCGACGGCCTTCCTCTCCCCGAAATCGGCTACCCCCACGACGCGCTGGTGGATGGCGACGCGCGCTGCCAGTCGATCTCCGCGGCCGCTATCCTGGCCAAGACGGTGCGCGACCTGCTCATGCGCCGCCTGGCAGCCCGGCACCCCGGCTATGGATGGCACACCAACGTGGGATATGGAACCGAAGAGCATCAGGAAGGTCTGCAGGCACTTGGCCCTACCCGGCATCACCGCCTCCCCTTCGCTCCGCTCGCGCAGTTAACGCTGTCGCTGTAATGCCTGAGATCGGCTCCTTCGCTTCGCTCAGGATGACAATCCTGGCGACGATTTCAGTCACCACCGCACTCTTCGCTCAGACGAGTAACACCGAGCGGATCCTCAGCGGCCGCGACACGCCCTCGCACGACTTCGATCTCCTTCATCAGCGGATCGAGGTCGGCAACTTCGATTGGAATGCGACGGCGTTCGACGGGAACGTGACCTCCACTCTCGTATCTCTGCGCCCCGGGCTGGACTCGGTCGTGCTGGCCATGGGCCGGAATCTCGCGGTTCGGAGCGTAACCGTAGATCAAGGCGCTGCAATACCAGGACGCGTATCCGCCCGTCCGCCCGTCCGCCCGTCCGCCCAGTTTACCCGTCCCGGCGATTCCATAGTGGTGCGGCTGCCCAAGCCAGTCGGCTTCCGCGACACGGTGCGCTTTACCATCGATTACCGTGGCCGGATCACCCAGGGCCGCGGGCTCTACTTCTTCAAGGCCGAGCCGGGCCGACCTCGTCATCCGCAGCAGGTGTACAGCGGGGGCGGCACCGACGGCAATCCCAACTGGATTCCGACCTATGCGGCCCCCGACGACAAGGCGACCTGGGAGCTGGTTGCCCGGGTGCCAGCCGGCCTCACGGTGGTATCGAACGGCCGGTTGGTGAGTGACCGGCCCGACCTGCCGCGCGGCGCTCGTGCAGGGAAGGGTGCCGTCCGAACCCACACGGTGCACTGGCGCCAGGAGCAGCCTGCTTCCACCTATCTGATCTCTCTGGCCGCGGCGCCGTTCAGGAAAGTGAGCGACCGGTGGCGGAATGTCCCCCTCGACTACTACGTCTATCCCGAGGATCTCCCTCTGGCGCGCCGCCTCTTCGGGGTTACCGCGGACATGATGGAGACCTTCACCCGTTTGACCGGGGTGAAATACCCGTGGGTCAAATACTCCCAGGCGACGGTCACCGATTTCATTGGTGGTATGGAGAACGTCGGTGCCACCACGCTGGTGGATTGGCTTCCCGACGCGCGGGCCTATCGCGACCGGCCCTGGTACCGGCAATCGCTGATTCCCCATGAGCTCGCCCACCAATGGTTCGGCAACTTCGTCACCACGGAGAACTGGTCCAACTATTGGCTGAATGAAGGGCTGGCCGAGTTCATGGCCGGCCAGTACTGGGGAGCCAGGCAGGGACGCCGCGCGGAGGACGACTTCTATCTCGACGAGTATGATCGCTTCCTGGCCGCCGACTCCAAACGCAGCGTTCCGCTCGCCTCATTCAACTCGAACAATGTCTACACCAAGGGCGCCCTGGTCATGGAGATGCTGAAGAAGCATCTCGGACCGGAGCGGTTCTGGGCCTCGATCAACCGATATCTGACCCGGCATGCCCACGGCAACGCCACCAGTGACGACCTCCGTCGAGCCGTGCTGCATGCCACCGGCCGGAACCTCGCCTGGTTCTGGGATCAGTGGGTCTATCAGGCGGGCTATCCTCGATTCGCCGTCGCCCACGCCTACGATTCGACCACGGGGTCGCTGACCCTCACCGTTCAGCAAACCCAGGTGGACACGGCGCACGCGGACACCGCAGGGGTTCGCTTTGCCACTCCTCTGGTATTCCAGGGGCCGGTGACGGTGTGGGTAGGCACAACGGCTGGCGATGTGCGAAAGCGGGTGAGGCTGGACCAGCGGGAGCAGATGATCACGATAGAGGGGCTCAAATCTCGGCCGAACATGGTCGTGTTCGATGAGAACAACGCCATGCTCAAAGCCCTGACCTTCGAGCAGCCGACGCCGTGGCTGGCAGCTCAGCTGGCCAGAGACCCCGATCTCTGGAACCGGGACTGGGCCATCAGCCAGCTCGCCCGCCGGACCGGCGACTCGCTGGCGGCCTCCGCGCTGGCACGGGCCGTCAGAAGCGCCGACTATTATCTCACCCGGGCGCAGGCAGTGAGCGCACTCGCCCGCTTTCCCCCGCCGGTAGCCACGCCGGTGCTCGAGGCCGCCATGCGCGATACTTCCGCGGCAGTCAGATCGGCAGCTATCTCAGGATTGGGTGCGGTGGGGGGATCCAGGGCACAGCAGCTGGCACTGGCGGCATGGAGAAGGGACTCGAGTTACACGGTCCGGGCCAACGCGCTGATCGCGCTCTCACGCATCGATTCCGTGGGCTCACGTCCGCAGGTGCTTGCCGGGCTCAGTACCCCTTCGTATCAGGACGTTATCCAGAACGCGGCCATCGCCGCCGCCGCGCGGGCTCCCGACTCTACCCTTGTCGACGGGCTGGAGAAGATCCTGGGCGACCAGGAGCGCCCCGCCATCGTTCTGGCAACCCTCGCTTCCCAGGGTGACACTCGAGCCCTCACAGCGCTGGTGCGCCACCGCGACGATCCCCG
>JALYPB010000107.1 GCA_030856585.1 Gemmatimonadota bacterium
TCTCCAGTGTGGGAGGAAGGGGCGGCGGCTCTGCCCGCCTGGCCCAGGGGATCGTGCCGGGCCGCGCTCAGCTGCAGACCGTAGTCGAGAGTCTGGGGTCTAGGGTGTAGATGAGGTCGAGGTTTGATGGTCAAGGAGGAGCGTCAAGGAAAAGTCGTCAAAGACCCGCTTGGGACTCTTGACGTCTTCTCTTGGACAAATTTCTAGACGTTTTTCTTCGAACTTTCCCTACGCAGCCAGTTCTCGAAGTTTGTCCCCATGCTCTTCCTTCAGCTGGCGCAGCGCACGGTCCCGCAGCTGACGAATCCGCTCCCGGGTCACTCCCATCATGCGTCCGATCTCTTCCAGCGTGCGGCTGGTGCCGTCGTCCAGCCCGAAATAGAGCCGGAGTACCTTGGCATCGCGGGGCGGGAGTGCTGCGAGCGCGGCTTCCAGGTCGCTGGTTCGGCTGCTGGCCAGAGTCGAGGCGTCGGTTCCTTCCTGAGTCAGCGGAATGAACCGTTCCAGCCGGCCGCGGTCTTCACCATCGCGCATCGGCTGGTCGAGCCGTAGTGCCTCCACGTGCAGGGCGCCGAGCGAGCGCACCGCCTCCGGGGTCAGACCGGTGGCCTTGACCAGCTCTTGGGTGGTCGGCACCCGCCCCAGCTCCTCGGTCAGGAGCGTGGTCACGCGTCCCAGCCGGCTGAGGTCGGCGGTCCGATTGAGTGGCAGCCGCACCGGCCGCCCGTGCCGCGCAATGGCCGCCTGAATCGCCTGACGGATCCACCAGACCGCGTAGGAGATGAACTTGACCCCCCGGTCCGGATCAAACTTCCGGGCCGCTGTCATGAGACCCACGTTCCCCTCGCCGATGAGGTCCATGAGAGGAACACCCCGGTTCTGGAACTTCTTGGCCACCGAGACCACGAAGCGCACGTTGTGCCGGGCGAGCTTTTCCTGGGCTTCGACATCGCCCTTGATGGCCCGCCTGGCCAGCGCCGTCTCTTCCGGTACGGTGAGCAGAGGAATGCGGCTGATGTCCTTGAGGTAGAAATCCAGGCTCTCGCGCCCTTCATCCGCCGCCTTGGCCATCGTGGCCGGCTTCGGCCGGCGGCCCCGCTTGCCCTTGGTAACTGCCACGATACATCTCCCTCGGTAAGGCCCGCCCAGGGCCGTAAAGCTGTGATTGGCCCACCATTAACAGTTCGCCAGCCCGGCCGGTTCCCGACCCATAACGGCTGGTGTCTTGATGGGTGTCTAGACATAGATATGCCTGAGGAAACCGCTGGGTCGCAGTTAGACACGAATAAGCCAAGAGGGCCGACCCAGCGGGCCGGCCCTCTTGGATCAGACTCCCGGTATCCTACCAGCTCAAGGTGTACTGCCCGCCGATCATGTAATACGTCTCGGTAGCCCTGAGGTCGGTCTTGTCCTCCGTGGGCCAGGTGCTGCGATGGGTCGTCATACCCAATCGAAGGGCGAAGTTACGCACCAGGTCCAGACCCAGGGTGAGCCGTTCGAGCGCATCCCGCCGGCGGGGAATAAGTGGCTCCCCCCCAAAGGCAAAGGTCTTTTCCAGGGTCACCGTAACCGGGGTCCGGACCTCAGTGAGTCCGCCGTTGAGCGAGACAAAAGTGCTCACCTCCTGGAGCGTCGAGCGCCCATCGGTATAGATCCCCAGCTGTGAGCTGGCGGTCAGGCCCTTGATCATGATGCTGGGGCCGATGCTGGCCCGGTAGGCCGTACCCTGGGTCAGAATAGCGTTACGATCGGTCGGGAGCCACTCTGCGTGGGTGGCGGCCAGCCGCATGGCCACACCGTAACTCATTCCGTCCCCCACCCGCTTGATCTCACGGGAGAGGTCCAGTGAGCCACCCCGCTCATCCGCACCGTAGAACCCCTGCAGGCGTCCGCTGTACCGGCCGGTGGCAATTTCAGCCTGGATGTTCCAGACGGTATGACTCAGCGCCTCCTTTAGAAGCACCAGCTTGTCCCGCCCGGTCACCGCGCGCTTGGTGAAGGCTGTGTTCCACCCACCGGTAACCGCGACCGACCGCTCGTTGCGCTCGGGGAGCTTGACCGGGAGCTCGTGGTAGTAGTCGCGGCAGCTGCCCTTGCGGCAGACCACGACCTTCATCGGCTTCTTGAGCACGTCGAACAGCCGCCCCTTTTCCCGGGGCGCGTAGCGGATGCCGGACAGCGTGTCGCCGAAGTCACTTCCAAGTCTGGTGGTGAGCGTGGATCCCTTACCCCAATAGCGGTCCAGTCCGTCCAGCGATTCGATGGCGATGCTATCGGATGCAGGACTCGTCACCCTCAGCTCCACTGAGCTACCCGACTGTGCCACGCCCGGCGTCATGGTCAGCTCTACCGGCTCGGGGCCGGCAGTGAGGTTGACCGTCGATGTGGAGACGCCACAGCCTTGGAGGCCCAGCGCCACGCACATCGGCGCTACAATTGGGCAGAAAGCTCTACGGAACGAGTGATTCATTTGAAACCGCCGGTCTTCTGATCGTACGAGAGCTTCCACGCCGTAGCACGCACAGGCGGCTCGGCAGCAACAACGGACGCTTGCGCATGTTGTTGCGCTGTGTCCGATGAGGTTTTGCAAGGAGCGTACCTCGACAAGGCGACTCGATTTGTGTACTGGAATGGCGGCGCGGATCGTCGGCCACCGTATTTCCTACTATACCCCGCTCCCAGAAGACCGCCAGGTGATCAGCGCCACTTCCTCGGCGGTTCCGGGTGTTTACCATGAGCCAATGGCCAGGCTTCGTGAGACGGAACCCATCTCGACCGGATCGGCGGAGCCCTTTATTCCTCCGAACCCCCACGGTGCACCCATCATCGGTACTGAGGGTTCCTCATGGCGAACGCGAGCCGGCGCGACGGGAGTTTGCTGCCGACCTGAGGCGGGTGGCGGCCTACCTGGGCCGCACAAAAGCAGAGTGACCGGCTCGCGTTAGCGAACCGGCCACCAGTGCAGCTCTAATCCGGATTAGCGGATTACTGTGCGAGCTTTCGTACGTTCTCCGCGGCGGGGCCCTTCTGGCCCTGCACGACGTCGAATTCCACGCGCTCACCCTCGGCCAGGCTCTTGAAACCTTCAGCCTGAATCGCGGAATGATGGACAAAGCAGTCCTTCTGACCATCCTCGGGGGTGATAAAGCCAAACCCCTTGGCGTCGTTGAACCACTTGACCGTGCCAGTGGTGCGCATTGTTCCTACTCCTTGAAAATGAGTAATCGGAGTCCGGACATGCCACACCGGCCGACTACGGTTGCGCGTGAATTCACCCTTCACGCAGGGTACCGCTGCCATGGCACGTCTGTAATAAAGCGGCAGCAATGAAAAGAGGGCCCAGCAAACAGCGCCGGCCCTCCTGATGTCAGATTGAGCTTCGGCAAGCACCGGGTAGGCCCCGATGCTGGCAACAAGCTAGCTTGGTAGCGCCGGAACAGCAAGCCCGGCCCGGACGAACTCCACCCAGGGGGCTCAAAGTGATCGGAAAGCTGCTGGCGCGGCGGGGCATCCTGTCGAAGCGGGAGCAGGAAATCCGGGTCCGCGAGCAGGAGCTGCTTCAGCGGCTGGCCACGGCACTCGAGCGGTTCGGCTCCGATGTCGCCGCGGAGGACCTGCGCCGCTTTCAGGAGGCCCGGGAGCAGCTCAGTGGTCTCTTTCTTCTAGTCATCGCCGGCGAGTTTAACTCGGGAAAATCCAGCTTCATCAACGCGCTCCTCGGGGAACGGGTGCTGCCCGAAGGAGTCACCCCGACCACCGACCGCATCAACGTCCTGCGCCACGGTCCCGAGGTGTCCGAACAGCTCCGCGAGGCATACCTCCTCGAGCGCACCCACCCAGCCGAAGTCCTCCGCGAGCTCAACATCGTGGACACCCCGGGAACCAACGCCATTATCCGGCGTCACGAGGAGCTGACCCGCGACTTCGTTCCCCGCTCGGACCTGGTGCTGTTCGTCACCTCCGCCGACCGGCCCTTCACTGAGAGCGAGCGCGGCTTCCTGGAACAGATCCGGGAATGGGGCAAGAAGATCGTCTTTATCGTCAACAAGATCGATATCCTGACCCGGCCCGAAGAGCGGGACGAGGTCATCCGCTACGTGCGCGACAACGCCACCGGGCTTCTGGGCGAGACCCCGGAGATCTTCGCGGTCTCGGCCCGTCAGGCGCAGGAGGCGCGAGCGGAGGGCGCACAGGCGGACACGGTCTGCGAAGAGCTGTGGAAGCAGAGCGGATTCGGGGCGGTGGAGGACTACCTGCTCAACACGCTCGATCAGCAGGAGCGAGTCCGGCTCAAGCTGCTCAACCCGCTCAACGTCGGCCTGCGTCTCGCCTCCAAGTACAAGGACGCGGCGTTCGAGCGGCTCAAGCTCCTGACGCATGACGTGGAGGCGATCCAGAACATCGACCAGCAGCTGGCGCTGTTCCATCAGGAGATGCTGCGCGACTTCGAGCCGCGGCTGGCCCGGCTGGACGTCCTCTTGGGCGACATGGAGCGCCGGGGGATGCGGTTCTTCGAGGAGACCATTCGAATCGGCCGGATCAAGAGCCTGATGGATAGCGAGGGGGTGAAACGCACCTTCGAGCGAGAGGTGATCGGGGAGACGCCGCGGGAGATCGAGGACGAGGTCGGTCGAGTCATCGACTGGATAGTCGAGCGGAACCTCAAGCTCTGGCAGGACATCAGCGGCTACATCGAGCGGCGTCAGCTGACCCGCCACCGGGAGGGTATGATCGGTGACGTGGGCTCGAGCTTCAACTACAACCGCCAGGCTCTCCTGGACTCGATCGGCCGGGTGTCGCGCGAGGTGGTAGGCAGCTACAACCGCGAGGAAGAGTCGCGAACCATCGCCAACGAGATCCAGGGAACCTTCGCCACAACTGCCCTGGCTCAGGCCGGAGCCATCGGGCTAGGCACTCTGGTGGTGACTCTCGTCAGTAGCGCCGCGGCAGATGTCACCGGCATCCTCTTGGCCACTGCACTGGCGGTGGGAGGATTCTACGTCATTCCTCGCCGGCGGCGGCAGGCCAAGCTCGACTTCGAGCGCCGGATCAATCAGCTACGCACCCATCTCAAGGACGTCCTCACCCGCCAGGTCCACCTGGAGCTGGAACAGTCCACCGCCCGAATCAACGAGGCTATCGCCCCGTACCGGCGGTTCGTGCAGAGCCAGCAGCAACAGCTCGACGAGGCCCGGAGCGAGCTGGTGACCACCGAGGACGCGCTGCTCAGGCTGAGAGCAGACCTCGAGAAGCGTTAGGGCCGGCCGGACGGGCTTGACGGCAAGCGGTCTAAGTAGTAGCCTACCATGGCGATACTCGCCTCTACTCCCCAAGTGACGACCTCCTCAGTCTTTCCGTCGCGCTACCACCGGCGCGGAAAGGCGTATGCAGTCCCCTTCCGCCGGAGGTGCACATGGACGTGCTCGTCGCGCTTGCTATTAGCATCGGAATCCTGATCGCCGGGTGGACCTACGTTGCCTTGGGAGTCGCCGCCCTTCCAGTGTGGGTGGGGATCCTGGCGTGGGGTTGCTTCTTCGCCGCCGGAGGGAAGACGACGGGGCTCACTAAGACGATCGCCGCGAACCTCTCGGGCGTGGTCTGGGCATTTCTGGCCCTTGAGGGTGCTCGCCGATTCGGCAACGGTGCTCTCCCGGTCCTGTCACTGATGGTTGGCCTGGCGGCGTTTTTCATGGTGCTCCAAGCCAAGGTTCCGGCCCTGTCGTTCATTCCAGGAGCATTCATCGGAGCAGCAGCGGCGGTGAGCGTGGTGGTAGGAGCTGGCACTACCTTCCCCCATCCCTGGGTGAAGACGATCGTGGCGCTGGTAGTCGGAGCCATATTGGGATACGTCTCGGAAATGCTGGCGGGTAGTATCGGAGGCCGGAAACGCGCCGTGTAGCCGGATCCGCTCGCTGATGCATGAAAAAATCCGGAGCCCTTCCTGGGCTCCGGATTGCTTTTACCCGTTCCCTTTAATCGGCGGCCTGGTCCAGACCTTCCAGCGCCTTGATCACGGCGTTGGGCTGTTCCTCGTGTACGTACTGGCCCGAGCCAACTACGCTTTCCAGTGCGAAGTCGGGGAGCTTGTCGGCCAGCAGCTCCCGCTCATCGGTCTTCACTCCGCTGGGATGGGGAACTCCGCCCACCAGCAGTCGGACCGGCACCTGAATCTCATCCAGCTGGTCCCGCAGCGACTCCGCTTCCTTGGACCTGGACATGCTGCGGAAGGCGTCAATTGCGCCGTTCACGTCGGCTGCCTGTCCTGCGGTATACTCCCGTACCACCTTCTGCGTCACCCAGCTCGTGTCGCCCGAGTTCTTGACGATCTCGTTGCGGACGTCGTGCCTCAGCTTGCCTTCGTTGACCGCGAGCTTGGTGATGAACCCGCCGAAGCGGAATGCCTTCTTCATGCCGGGTGTGGCAGCGCTCTCGGCCGGCCCGCCGTCTATCGACAGAATCCCCCGAACCAGATCAGGGTGAGCAAGGGCCAGGCGGAGGGTAATCGAGGCGCCGGTGGAGTTGGCGATGAAGAGAGCCTGGCGTATGCCGAGGCTGTCCAGAACCTTGCCCACCCGTTGGGCCTGCGCGGTGAAGGAGTAGTCCGCGCCTTCCGGATACGAAGACCGGCCATAACCCAGCGGCTCGATCACGATGCACCGGTAGCCCTGCCGAACCAGAGGACCAACGATCTTCCGGTATCCGTAGGACCCCCCGAATATTCCCGGAATGAGAACCACCGGCTCGCCCGAACCGGTGACGGTAGTGCGGAGGATTTCGCCGGGCGCCACTTGGATCTCGCGGACCACCGCGCTATCGAGCGACGCGGCGAGCGCCAGGGTGAGGAGAATCATTCAGGTCCCACCGACGCCCGGCTTACCAGGAGTCGCCCGTGACTTTCTTCTTCCGTTTCCGGCGAAGGGCAGCGGCGGTCTTGATCGCACGCGCTTCGCTAGGTTTGACGTAGTGTCTGCGGCGCCGGAGCTCTCCAAAGAGACCCGACTTCTGCAGCTTGCGCTTGAACAGCTTGAGCGCGCGCTCCAGGCTGTCTTCGTCGCTTAACCTGACTTCGGTCATCCCGTCTGTCCTTGTCGTTGAGATGAAAAGAGGGGCCGGCGCCTGTGCCAGCCCCCTTGGGATCGATCGGATTATCGATCGCGTTACCGCTCCGATGCCGGGAGAAGCATACCCCGGGATTCCTCGAACCACAAGGCGAGCGCGGCGCCGGCTCCACTCCCATTGGAGGACTGCGGCGCGCTCTGCCGGGCGCCCTCGGCGAACGTAAGTACTTCACCCTCCGTCACCTCGGGCCGGCCTAGCTCAAAGATCAACGGATTCCTGAGGGTGTACTCCGCCGCGCATTGGTTGGACTCGGCGGATCCTTCCTTCGTCTCGCAAAAGCTCAGCATTACGAGCTCCCGGTCCCCGACGTTCAGGACATAACAGCCCAGGAACCCCTGGATCTGCTGCACGACTGGGAGAAACTCATCATGGAGTTGCTGGCGGAGAAGCTGCAGCGAGGCCTTGTTCACTGCCCCGTTCTTTGGACTATACCTGCGGATGGTGACGAACATCTGTACCTCTGGATCCTTGCACATTCATGGGATCGACTACTCAGCGTAGGGCAACATAACCGGGCGGGCGGTCAGGCGGACAGGCGGGCGGGTCTACCTACCTGCTGAGCAAGCCCGCATCGATGACGAACGGCGATCCGGTGACATATCGAGCCCGGTCGGAAGCCAGATAGAGCACCGCGTGAGCCACATCTTCCGGCTCGATCCAGGGT
>JALYPB010000110.1 GCA_030856585.1 Gemmatimonadota bacterium
TGTGGGGGCTACCCGGCCTCCGGACTGCTCGCGTGGCCGATGCGGTGGCCGCGTCGTGCGCCTTGCCGGGCATCTTCCCCCCGCGAGAGATCAATGGGCGCGCGTACGTGGACGGAGCGGTCGTCGAAAATCTACCGGTACGCATGGCCGCCTCGCTGGGCCAGGGCCCAATCCTGGCGATCAACGTGGCCGCCACGAGTGTGCTCCGCTCGGAAATCGAGACTCAGGGCTTTGCGGCCACCTACATCCGCGGTCTCGAGATCGTGATGCAGACCCAGATCGAGTCTCAGCTGCGCGATTGGAAGGGGCCCCCGCTGGTCCTGGTCCAGCCGCGAGTCGAGCACATCTCGATGTTTGCCTTCGACAAGACCGAAGAGCTGATCGAGTCGGGATACCGTGCCACCGCCAACACTCTCGACCAGCTCGGTACCCGGCTCGGCGGCATCAGCCAGGGTATGCACCCGACTCGAAGACTGCGGGTGCTGGTGGACGAGGAACGCTGTGTGGGCTGCGGGTCATGCGTGATCCAGGCCCCGCAGGTATTTCGGCTGGATGCCCGGGGCAAGGCAGAGGTGATGACCCCGGTCCAGAGCTGGTCCCCCATCGATGGCGCCTACGTACTCAACTGCCCCACCTACGCGATTAGCGTGCGTCCCGAAGACTCTGCGGCCTGACCTCAAAGATGAACACCGCCGCGCCCTCCTGTCGAAACGGCAGCAGGTTGCGAAGCGGGGTGCGGTAGTATCGACGGATCCGGACTGTGCCCCAGCGGGAGAGGGTGCGCTCGAGGCTGGCCCGATCGTACTCCCGCTTGTGGTCCGGATCCCAGAAGTGCTTTCCCACCGGAGTGGTTCCGACCAGCACACCTCCCGGGGCCAGGAATGCCACCAGCTCCCCCACGAACGCGGCGTCGTCACGTATGTGCTCCAGCACCTCGTTGCAGTACACCAGGTCGAACTGGCCCGGGCCTGGTGGAACAGTGGTGAAGACGGGATGCGACGCGGCACCGCGAAACTTCTCGGCCTGGCCGATGGCTGCGGGCGACAGGTCGTACCCTACCGCCTCCGCGCCGAGCTGCTGAAGTCTCAGGGTGAAGATGCCATCCATACATCCGAAATCGAGAGCCCGCTTCCTGTCGGGCGGAAATCGTCGTAACAGCACACGCTGGCGCCAGAGCAGACGTCGCATGCGCCAGTCCAGGTCCAGGGCACGGGGGCCCTGGGCGTCGAGCCACGCACGATATTGACGGTCGTATTCCAGCGCTCCCGAAGGCGTGAGAACGGTTTCGATGTTCACTGGGCCACCTCCTGATGGGGAGATTTCCCCAACTCGTGACCGATGCCGGCAAGCTCGGTGGTCACCCGCTGCCAATTGTAGTATGTCTCGACCGCGTGACGCCCCGCGGCGCCCAGCCGGCCGGCGAGCGCCCGGTCGCCCAAGAGTAACCGTACCGCAGCCGTAGCAGCCGCAGGCCCCTCGGCATCCACCAGCAGCCCGGTCTCCCCGTCCCGGACCGCGTCCGGAATACCCCCGGCCGACCCGGCAATCACGGGGATCCCCGAGGCTGAGGCTTCGCTGAGGGAGATACCGAAGCCTTCGACCATAAGGCCCGCGGGCCGGGAGAGTCCCATGTAAATCTCGGCGGTGTTGTACAGCGCGGGCAAATCGGAGTCGGGAACGTCGGTCAGGAACCGGACTCGCTCGGCAACGCCCAGCTCCCGCGCCAGCCGCTGCAGGTCGTTCAGCCGATCCCCACGGCCCACGATCAGGTAGCCCAGGTCGGGGTACTCGTCCCTCAGAGCGGCGAGGACATGCAACACCGTGTCAATGCCCTTATGCCCTGCCAACCGCGCTACCGTCAGTAGCCAACGGCCCTCCGGCAAGGAATAGCGGGCCCGAACGCTGGAACAATCGACTCGAGGCCGAAAGTGCTCCGGATCGGTCCCCAGCGGCAGCAGCCGCACATCGATATTCCTTCCGTGCAATTCCAGGTCATCCAGCAACGACAAAGCCTCGTCACGCGTCCAGCGACTTATGGCAACGAGGACCGAGGCCGAGCCGATCAGGGTGCGCGCCCAGGTGCGCTTCAGTGCCGAGTGACGGATACGATGCCGGAGCAGTAGAAGGTCGGTACCGTAGAGGAGAATTCCATAGGGAGTGCCGATCCGGTTGCGGACCCAGCGGGCGGGATATCCCGCCGGCTTGAGATTGCCACACCAGACAAACTCCGGACGAACCGCGCGCGCCAGGCTCACCGCCCGATGAGACCAGCGCAGCAGGCCTTGCACCGTGCGAAGCCGGCGACTGGGAACATCCAGCCTGTCGACCCGGTTTGCCAGCGAACCGTCCACCTCCGCACTGTCCTGGTGGCGGCCGGTCGAGACAACCAGCGTTCCCGGCGGATACCGTTTGGCCAACTCGCCCATCATGCGAGCTATTCCTCCGCCGATCGGAGGAAAATCGTAGGCGAGCAGCAGCTGAGGATTCACCCGAACAATTTACCTTGGCAGG
>JALYPB010000128.1 GCA_030856585.1 Gemmatimonadota bacterium
TCGCCACCGTTGGAATCGATTCGTCCTATTACGGGCCGCCGACCGAAGCGGTGCTCCAGAGCTACGCCGAGCACACTCCGCCGGGCTTTCCATTTGTCAGCAAGGTCTGGAGCCAGCTCACGGTCCACACCTTTACCAAGGTTCAGGACCCGGCACGAGCGGGCAAGGCAAACCCTGATTTCCTCAATGCCGACCTGTTTGGGGAAGAGATCTACCTGCCCTACCAGCGCTACTTCGCCGAGCATACCGGGCCGTTCATCTTCGAGTTTCAGACTCTGGCAAAATCGAGCGGAATCGACGCCGAGGGCTTCGCCATCAGGCTGGACGAGTTTTTTTCGGCCTTACCCCGTGAGGGACAATTCGCGGTCGAGATCCGGAACGAGGAGTTCCTCACCCCCATGTACTTCGCGGTGCTGCGGGAGCATGGAGTGGCGCATGTTTTCAACTCGTGGACCCGGATGCCACCCATCGGGCACCAGCTCGACCTCCCGGGCTCGATCTCCGGCTCCTTCATTGTAGCTCGCGCACTCCTCCGGCCGGGTAGAACCTATGATGAGGCGGTGGACGTGTTTGCGCCCTACGATCGGATTCGTGAGCCCAATCGGAAGCTGCGGAGGGATCTGGTTCGATTGGTGGAGGCCGCGGTGAAGACCAGAATTCCGGCCTATATCCTGGTGAACAACCGAGCCGAGGGGAGCGCGCCGCTGACCATCGCAGCCGTAGCGGAGATGCTGCCTGGGGGAGGGGCTACCGAGGAGAAAGACTGACCTCCCCGCCAAAAAGCCGCACGTCGAGAGACCAAGCGCGCTCCTCGCCCGGATGGAGTGTTTGCGCCGTGTGCCATTCGGCGACCGCAAGGTCGAGCCGGTCCGGGGCTCCGAAACAGGGTTCGAGTGCCAGGTTGTAATAGGGAACCCGCCCAGGCGGCGCCCAGCCCCGGCAGTTGATCCAGACACCGACCTGAGGAACCTCCTCCCGCCGCACCACAAACTCGAGACGCTCGCCCATCCGCGGATCGGTCAGCATCATGCGCCCTTCAGGGCCCAGGTCTCCGAAGGCCTTGACTGCCCAGCCGCCGTTTTCGGGAAAGGTGAACCGGGCCGCTTCCCCGCCGATGGCACCGGGCCAGCTCACGGTGTCATCCGGGTGGAGATCAACCCGTCCGTGGACTGCGGCAAGTTTCACCTGGGTCACACCCGGAAGCGAGAGTACGGAGCCCGGCTGCACGTTCAGAAGCGGGTGGGCCGACCAGATCCAGGGAAACGGCTTGTCGCCAGTATGACGCAGCAGATAACGGAAGCGTACCACGGGCTCTTGCGGGTCCAGCGTGATCTGCCGGTGAAACTCGTAGGGGAATACCGCTCCCTTTGCCGAGCCCACCAGCGTTGTCCCCTGACTGGTATCGGAGACCGAGCTGATCCAGGTTGCCGTCCACAGCTCGCCATGATCGGGTAGCGGAGGCGTACCGGGAGGTGCGCCTGGGACGGGACACGGCCCGACGGTAGGGAAGCACTCATCCCAGCCCCCGCTGTCCGCGGTCTCCACGTAGGATGCACCAGCTCGTGGCGGTGCCAGGGGGATCTGGTCGCTGCGCCAGAGCCATTCCCGCCCGCCGAGCCGCCGGAGATTGGTGAGCTTCATCCCCAGACTCGGGATGGCCACCACCTCCAGCTCAGCCGAGCGGAGGGCGACGGCGGGAAAGCCCGAGACGGTCGTTTGACGAAAGGACATGTCCAAAGGCCCGCACCGGCCAGCTGCCGAATCCGGCGACTCTTGCGGGCACTGCAAAGAATTTGAAGTCTCGGTCCGGAAGGCCGGCGAGATTGCACAGGTGCTCGACGATCGGGACTCCGGCCCCGAGCAGTGTAGAATGCACCGGCCGGGCGACATCGGCGGTGTCGTCGATGTTGAGGGAATCGATACCCACCAGCCTTACACCCCGGCTGGCCAGGTGCTCAGCAGCGTCCGCCGTCAGGAACGGATGCCCCCTGAGGTAGCGCTCCGTCCGCCAGTGCACGTCCCAGCCGGTCTCCACCAGCACCGCCTTGCCTGCGACGTCTACTCCCTCGAACGCCCTCGCGCCTATCGCCCGGCCGGCACCGCGGGGAATGGACACCACAACGGCATCGAGGTTGGCGAGCGACTCGAGGGCAAGCTGAGCCAGATCTTTCCCGTCGGCGTAGCGGTGAAACGGAGCGTCGATATAGGTGCCGGTATTGGCCACCATCTCGATCTTGCCGATCTGAAACTCGACGCCGGGGGCATAATGGGCACGGGAGGCTTCCCGGCTCAGGTAATCGCAGATGATCGGACCCGGAAGGCCGGGATAGGTGGTCATCCCGTGCTCTATAGTGTGGCTTAGATCGATTAAGACCACTGTTCACTGTTCACGCAGTTCAATGTCCACTCCGGCCACTGCGCTGATCCGCGCGATCGTCTCTCCGACCTTGTTGTTCGGCGTCGAGGCACCGGCCGTGATCCCGATGATCCTGGAGCTACCTAGCCAGTCCGCGGTCACCACCTCGGCCTTGGTGCCGATCGGCTGGTGGCGAATGGCGCCCGTGTCCACATCCACCGCGGCGGCATCCTCGATGTGATAGGGGGTGACCCCGTGCTGCTGGAC
>JALYPB010000152.1 GCA_030856585.1 Gemmatimonadota bacterium
ACGTAACAGCGACTGGAGACCCAAAAGCAGAAATGGGACGAACGCGAGCGTCAGCAGCGTCAGCCGCAATGATATCTGGCTCAGGATGAACAGGGTGACCGCGACAACCACCAGGTTCTGAAAGAACGACAACAGCGAAGCCGAGATGACCGTCTTGGTCTGGTCCACCTCGGTGATGATTCCCGAGATAAGCTGCCCCGCTCGGGTGCGCTGGAAGAAACCCAGATCCAGCGTGAGGAGGTGGCCGAAAAGTCGGGTACGCAGGTCGCGCACCAGTCCCTCCTGAGTCCGCACGGAGAGCTGGGTCGACGCATAGCTCATGGTGTTCTTGAGCACGAGCCCGATGACCAGAAGCACGACCAGCCGGGCGGCCGCCTGGCCTGGCGTAAGGCCGGCCACCAGCGGATCCACCAGCCGGTCGATGAGGGCCTCCAGCTGGGTAGACCCCGCCCGCAGGCTGCCGGCGGTGCCGAACAGATGTTTCAGCAGCGGCACCAGCATAACCAGCGTAAAGCCATCGAGGAGGGAAGCCAGCAGGGTGGTGAGGAGCCCAAACCCGAGCAGGGCCCGGTAAGGGGTGACCAGCCGCAGGAGCCGGAGCTCAGCGCGCACTGTCAGCCGTGGCGCGGGGTGAGCAGGGCGATCGGCAGGAGCACCTCCTCGGGCGATACCCCTCCGTGCAGGAACGCCCCCCGGTAGCGCGCCTGGTACTCCCGCAACTTGGTGGGGTAGACGAAAAAGCGATCGCCGGTCGCCAACAGCAGCCGGGTTCCCGGCGTCCTGGCAGGCAGTCCGAAGCTGGCCAGGTCGTCCACCACGAGCGCCGCCTCCGGGTCCTGAGCGCGCAGGTCATCACCAAACTTGTAGCGCAGGTTCGAAGTGGTGTCCCGCTTGGCGAACACCGTCGCCGGCGTGTGGCAGTGAATCGAGCCGTGATCCGTCGTCAGAAGCACGGGCACTCCCCGGCGCTCGGCTTCCCGCAACGCGTCCCAGAGTGGGGAGCGCTCGAACCAGGTGCGGGTGAGGTTTCGAAGCGCGGACGTGTCCCGGGCCACCTCGAAGAGGGTCGAGTTCTCGGTGCGCCCGTGAGTGAGCTGATCGATGAAGTTGAAGACCAGGGCGGTCACCCCGTCTTGTGCGAGATGGGCCGGCAGCCGCTTGAGCAGGCCCTCACCATCCGAAGCGGTGAACACTTTCTCGTAGTGCACCGGCACCTGGCGGCCGGTGAGCTCGCGGAGGTGCTCGGTGAGGAGCTCCGCCTCGTGGGCGTTGAGGCTGGCCTCCTCGTTATCGTGCCACCACTTGGGGTAGCGGGCCTTGATCTCGGCCGGGAAGAGCCCACTGAAAATGGCGTTCCGGGCGAAGGGCGTGGCGGTGGGCAGGATCGAGAAGTAGTGCGCCGTCTCGATGTCGAACCGGGCACTGATCAGGGGCCGGATCATGGCCCACTGATCGAGGCGAAGACAATCCACCACCACCAACATCGCCCGTCCGTGCATGTCGAGGACCGGCCGCAGGAATTCGGCGCCGATGTCCACCGACAGCGGGGGACGGTCGGTGTCACCCTCGTGCAGCCAGTTGGCGTAGTGCCGCTGAAGGTAGCGGGCGAAATCCTGCCGCATGCTGTCCTGCAGGGTGCGGAGCGCGTCCTGCAGCCCGGGCTCGTCGGCCTGACCGAGCTTGACCTCCCATTCCGCCAGCTCGACGACCACCTCGACCCACTCCCGCCAGGCCAGCGGGCCGCCGCGACGGGCCTCCAGCTCCCGGAAGCGGGTGGCAAAGTCTCTCGACAGGCGCTGCTGCCGGATCCGGTCTCCGTCCAACAGGCGCGTTACCACCGAGAGGATCTGACGCGGATTCACCGGTTTGATGAGATAGTCGGAGATCTCCGCTCCGATCGCATCCTTCAGCGTCTCGGGCTCTTCGCTCTTGGTCACCATGACCACCGGCATGCCGTGGTCGATGGCCCGAATGGCCTGAAAGATCTCGAGCCCGCGGCGGCCGGGCATCTGCTCATCGAGCAGGACCACGCCATATGGCTGTCGCTGGAGGAGAACAAGGGCGTCGTCCCCGTGCGTAGTCGTCTCAACGGAGAAACCCTGCTCCTCGAGGAACAGGATATGAGACGTGAGACTCTCGACTTCATCATCTACCCACAGAATGCTCTTGGGACGTGGCATGCTCTAAACATACGCTGTACCTTCAGCCCGTGCCTCACCCTTCCACCTCCCCGAACATTCTTGCGGCTCGCTTCAGCTCGATCGGCGACATCCTCCTGACCACCCCGCTCCTCCGGGCAATTCGCCGCACCCATACCGGCGCGCGGATCACCGTGCTCACGAAACGGGAGTTCGTGCCGCTGCTCAGTCACAACCCGAATGTGAGCCGGGTGATCGGCTTCCCGCCTGGAGGCTCGCTCCTCACGTTGGCGGCCGAGCTCCGGGGCGACAGCTACACCGACCTGCTCGATCTTCACGACAACCTGCGGAGCCGGGCGCTTCGCGCTCTCGTTCCCGGCCGGTGGCAAGGCTATCCCAAGCACCGCTGGGCCCGGGCGCTGCTGATTCATGGGAAGCGGAACCGCTATCGCGATCGTCGGCCCGTACCCGAGCGCTATTTCTCGGCGGCAAGAAACCTCGGTGTGGTCCCCGATGGTGGACCACCGGAATTCTTTCTTGGTGCCGAGGCGAGGGAGCAGGTAGCGGACTGGCTGGGCTCGGCGGGGCTCAAGTCTGAGCCCAATATGGTGGCGATGGCACCGGGGGCCGCACACGCTACCAAGCGCTGGCCGCTCGAGCACTGGCGTACACTGGTGGACAGGGCGGTCAGGGACGGACTGGCGGTGGTCATCGTAGGTGGTCCCGCCGACGCCGAGCTCGGTGCCGCGCTATCGGACAGTGGGGGCCCGCGAGTGGTGGTTGCGGCAGGCATCTTTGGACTGCAGGGCACCGGTGCGGTGCTGCAGCGCGCGCGCGCGCTCATCTCGGGAGACACCGGCGTGATGCATATGGCGACAGCGGTCGGGACGCGGGTAGTGGCGCTGTTCGGCCCAACGGTTCAGGCGTTTGGCTTCTTTCCCTATACCAGCCAGGCCACCGTGCTGGAG
>JALYPB010000171.1 GCA_030856585.1 Gemmatimonadota bacterium
CGTGGGCTCGGAGTGTGTATAAGAGACAGACCAGGAGCACTCGACTCCCCTAAGCAGGAGATCTTCACGATGCCACGAGGCGACAAATCGGCCTATACCAATAGACAGAAGCGAAAGGCTGAGCACATCGAAGAGGGGTATGAGAAGCGTGGGGTGTCTGGCGGGGAGGCGGCACGGCGGGCATGGGCCACCGTGAACAAGGAAGAGGGCGGAGGAAAGAAGAGCGGATCCGGGCGGGGGAAAAAGAGCACCAAGAGGTCCAAGTCGTCGCGCTCGGCTGCTGCGAAAAAGGGTGCAGCCCGCCGGCGCAGCAAGTCCACCGCCGGGAAAAAGGGCCCCAGCACTCGCAGCCGCAAGAGCGCCACCCGCGGCCGGAAGAGTGCCAGCGGCCGCAGTCGAAAGAGCGCCAAGCGATAAAGCACCTCTGACACTGGAGTCAGCCGAATGTGCTGAGGGGCGGGCCTCCGGAGAAGTGTTCCGGTGATCCGCCCCTCCAGCATTTCTACTGAACGTAGAACCTAGTCGCTGCTGGCCCTGCCTCCGAGCGCAATCGAGACTCCCAATGAGGCCACAAGGTCATTCTGGAAGTCATTACCGCCGCCGAAGTCGCCATTGTAGAGATAGTCTTCGAGATCGATACGGAAGCCGACCCGGCTGTTCTCACCGCCACCGAAGCGGAACCCGAGACCCAAGGTGCCGCCCAGATCGGTGCTGCTGCGATTGTTGTCGAAGGGGTTGCTGCCGCGAGCGAGCAGCGCGGGACCACCGGCAATGAAGAAGCCTACCTTGTTGGTGACCGGTGAGAGAGCAAGCATCAGCCGCGCGTTCGCCAGGAGAAGGTCAGTATTTCCAGTCTCGTTGATCGTTTCGTCGCCGATTTTGGCAGGAGCATAGCCGCCGGTGACCTCGAAGCCGAGATTGCCGGTGCCCCAGAAGCTCAGACGCGCGCCACCAGCCACGCTTACATCGCGAGAAATGTCCTGGTCAAGCGCGCCGATCGAGTTGCTGGTCGGGATGTAGACCCCGGCCCAGGGAGTCAGCTCGACACCGCCTTGAGCGGCCGCGGGCGAAGCGACGACAGAAGCGGCTGCGACCGCCACGGCCAGACCGGACAGCGTTCGGAGGAACGTATTGATCAACATAGACACTCCAGTGATTGGACATGTTTGAACAACAGAACCTGGGAAACTGAGCGCCTGCGCGGATTACTCCCTTCGACCGGTCAAGGATCGCGGATTCAAGTCGGAGGCGCTGTGAAACCGGGGAGGTAGGAATTGTGAAGCAGGTCACCGGGGGGCCGTGACTGGAGGAGAGAAAAGAGAAGGGGCGACTTCGTAACCGAAATCGCCCCCTCGTGTTACGTCGGCTGATTACTTGCCCATCTGGCCCAGGCCGAGGAGCGGGATGCCGATGCCGAAGGAAAGGTGAATGTCGTTCTGAGTCTTCTTCTCATCGTTGGGCCCGAAGCCGGGGATCTCCGCCTTCGGCTTATACACGTAGTCCTCAGCGCTCACCTGCAGGTGGATCAGGCTACCGACCCGGAACCGAGCCGACGCACCGAAGGTGCCCCCGATATCGGTCTTGTTCTGAACGTCGGAATAGAACTCGCCGCTGCGATTGATGACTCCGACTCCACCGGTCAGCACGAACGCGACCGGACTGGTATAAGGAATCAGCTGGTAGCTGACCCGGCCGCTGCCGGTGAAGATGTTCGCGTCCTGCGCCGGACCGCCGACGCCGCTGGCGGTCACCTTCAGGTCGCTCGGAGCGTACGCTCCGGTGAACTCGAGTCCCAGCCGCTGACTCAGGGCGATGCCGAGCCGGCCACCGAGAGTGAGGCTGATCTCCTGCTTGAACTCGTCTCCGTTTGCGGCTTTCACCAGCTCGGTGGTCGGAATATAAACCCCGATGTTGGGAGCGAAGCTGATGCGTTGGGCGGCCAGCGGATTTGCACCTGCCATGAGGACGCTGCTCAAGAGCGAGATGCGAGCTACCCACGCTGTGCCACGCATATGATG
>JALYPB010000468.1 GCA_030856585.1 Gemmatimonadota bacterium
CGCGCTTGCGTTTGGGTGCGTGGCCGTTAGAGTTTGCGACCTGGTCTCGGCAGGGTAGCTCAGCTGGTTAGAGCACGGCACTCATAATGCCGGGGTCGCGGGTTCGAGTCCCGCCCCTGCTATCATCGTAACCCCCACGAGACTCCTCACTTGTGGGGGTGATTTCATGTAGGGCGTGAAGTCCGTCACCGTCCGTGGCACCTCCCTTGGCACCTTTTTCGGCCATTTCTCGATATTTCGGGCCGCCGCGATGCGCTCCCAGCGATCGCGCTCTTCGGTGTCCGGTTTGAAGCGACCGTAGACCTTGGCCACCATGGCGACGTCTCGGTGGCCCAGCTGCCGAGCGATGAGCTCGAACGGCGCACCCGCTCGTGCCATCCGCACGGCCCAGTGGTGCCGGGCATCGTGCAGCCGGTAGCCGATTAGGCCGAGCGCCCGCAGGCGCTGCCGGTGCGCCTCACTCACGGTCCACCGATCCAGTCCGCGAAACACCCGCTCGCCGGACAGCACGGTGCGACGAGGCTCAGGATGGCGCTCACCTCGAGCCCGGCGCCGTAAGCGAGCGCGTAGATGGCTCGGAGCGGCTGCGGAGTACCCTCCACGAGTCGGAGCACAGGTGCGCCGCATCTATGACAGCCCTGCACACGAGCAGCTAAAAGCCTACAATATGAAGAAGGAAAAGCGCGACAGCGCAGCACGGGTGCGGGCGGCTGTGCTGCGAGCGCGTGCTGGTGTGGTCACGGCACAACGGCGGAGGGACTCCGCGCTTGCGGCGACCAAGCCCTACTGGGGTTCGAAAGCGTTATCGACTGTTCTACGCGAATGTGCCGAGCTGTCCGTGTCAGATCGAAGCCGGCGACCTTCAGGTGTTCGACTCACGCGAGGAAGCCGAGAACGCGGGGTTCCGACGCACGACGCAAATGGCTTGCTAAGGCGGACGCCATTCCATGGCAAATAGAGCTGTCCGGCCTCAGTGACTTGCCCTCCTGGCTCACCCGGATGGGAGATTGCCATCTTCAGGGTTGCGCTTCTCCAGCTCTGACCTTGGCTGTCTACCGTTTGAGCAGAGCGGCGCAGCGTGCCCGGTCATACGCCAGTAGCGCCGCGCCGCTCCCCGCGCCTTCCGGAGGTGCGCTCCGGGATAACACGGCGCCGGGCGGCGCAGGCGGGGGGGGAGTAGGTCGCTCGGCCATGACCCTGCGGCACACAGCACGCTCCTCCGCCTTGCGCTCGGCGGACGCGCGTCGTTCCACTGCCGTCCAGTGCCGGGCGGCGCTCCGGCGGGCGAATGCGGTCCCCAGCGTCGCCTGGAAGATCAACTCCCCTAGAACGACGGAAGTCACCAGAGCCAACGGCACGGCCGTCCAGGCGATCCGCCGGCGCACCGCCAGCGGAATTGCCACGACGGCGGCGGCGCCGAGCGCGCAGGCCGGAATCACGACCAGCATGCCCGCCAGACTGCCCCAGTCGATGTAGAGGTCGGGGCTGGTGAGCACGGCGGCGGCGGTCGCCAGCGTTCCGGCGGCGGCGCCTAGCGGGACGCCGGGCCAGACTGGGCGTCGTGTTCGGCTCGCGGCGTTGGGCATGGGGCTGCACCTCGAAGGGGACCGCTTCAAGCTGCCCTGCGGTGCTGGGCCGCGCCACCGAGGCATCCCCGCAGTGTTCTCGAGCGAGGAGCACGGCAGCTCCGGGGATCTGGTGGCCGCCCGCGCCGCGGAGCGGGTAGCGCTTTTGAGCCGCGGCGCTATTCTCTTCGGGACCCCTCCGTGAGCGCGTTCTGCAGTTCGGGCTCGATCTCACTGCGACTTCAGCAAGTACAGTGTCGTTCTCTACGGGCGAGGGACTCTTTATGGCAACCCGCATCATTTTCAACGGCCAAGAGTACGACAGCCCCGAGGCCATGCCGCCAGACGTTCGAAAGGCCTATCAGGTGATGCTTGACCAGTTCCAAGACAGGGACAAGGACGGTATTCCCGACGTACTCCAGGGCGGGAGCGCTGGGAAAAATGTGCTTGGAATGCTGCAAACCTCGGTGACCTTCAACGGGCGCACCTTGGAAGGTATGGGACTGCCCGCGCCCGTGCGGCGCCTTATTGGAAACGTGATAGCTCACGGGATCAGCAAGGGCACCGCCCCCGCTGAGCCGCACGGCAATGAGCCACTCGTGCGGGCGCTAGACACGGCCAGCCGTGCCACGGGGGGACCGTTCGGGATGCTGCTTGCCTTCGTAGCGGGCTGCATCCTCATCTTCAGCGTGGGCCTCATCTTTGCCATCGGTGGCGGACGGGAGCATTGGCCGGGTCGCTTGACCGTTGCCATCGCCGCGTTGCTACTTCTCGGCTGGCTCGACACCCAAGCCACACGCTTGGCGCGGCGGCGGGAGCCGCTCCTGGGCCCGAATACCGCAGGGTACAGTCGCTTCCTGGTTTGGAGCAGCCTTGGTTTGTGCCTGGCCGCGGTTCTGCTCTTTGGCCTCGCGTGGTTCCTGCCGTAAGGCAATCCGGCGCGCTTAGAAGCGCTGCGCCGCCAGGACTGGCTCGAGTTTGTCGATGGGCTGGCGGGGTGCCTGTAGCTGAAGAGCCCAGTTCGTTGGGCTCACCATTCAAAAGCGAAGACTATGTGTTCTGGGTATTTCTGGGGTCCCTAGCCGCGCTGGCAGGCATTATCGCGTGGGGTCGGCGCAAAACTGGCGCCCGCCTGGTCCGTGGGGCGGCAATGATACCGATGCCGGAGCTGGTGACTGAGCGGTTCGTCTGTAGACTCCCTCGATCCCTTGACTCCGAAAAGGTCACCGACCTGGGCGTGTGGGATAGACCATGCTGCCCCCGTCCGTCGTCACAATAACCGTCACATACTGGGTGAACGCCGGCCAACGCTGACGAGCGGGTAGGGGTAACTTCCGAGGGAAACGAGCGCGGGTAAGCGACGGTCAGCGGCCGCTTGCGGCTTTTGCAAGCAGGGGGTCGCCGGTTCGATCCCGGTCCGCTCCACTTTGCAGGGTGTCCAAGGCGATCGCGGAGGCCGTGCTCGAGGAGTTCCGCACGAAGTCGATGTCCCAGAGTGGCGACACGCTGATCTTCCCGAGCAACTGATGCCAACGAGCGCAACATGCCCCGCTAATGGGTTGGGCCGCGCGTCCGACTGGCGCCGAGATCCCTTGACGGCCCTCGTACCGGCCTCCAACGTTCCTCACCCACACAC
>JALYPB010000189.1 GCA_030856585.1 Gemmatimonadota bacterium
ACATTCCGGCGCCTTCGCCTTGCTGAGAATAACAGCCGTTCAACCTCTTACTTCTCACTTCTCACTTCTCACAGTCCAAGCAGATCCGATAGCGCGCGGTCCACCACCTCCGACGTTCCTCCCTCGATAATCTTCTTCAATACGTCCGCCGTCTCCAGCGGCAGGCTCTCGGGATGGACCCGGTCAATCTGGAACCGTACGATGTTCCCCAACGGGATCGGGGTCACCGCGGGGTCATCCTGCTGATCCGTCTCGGCCTCGAGGGCGGACTCGTAGGACGAGCTGGGCACGCTGGCGGCCCAGGGCTCCTCCGGCTCCTCGATCTCATCATCCGGAATCGGGACCATGGCAAAGAGCTGACACTGGAGGCCGGGAGGGGCGAGTCTGGCCACCAGCACCACCTGGAGCGGCTCATCGAAGAATCCGTGCTCCTCGATTTGCTCCCAGGCCTCGGGCGACAGCACGGCCCGGGCAACGAGGCGCCCATTGCGATAGGTGCCCATGCAGACCATGCCGGTGGGCACCCGCTCGTCCTCCACCAGACCGACCTCGAGCTGCACCGGCTCGTCGGTTGCGGCGATCGCCGCCGGGGTGGGCACCGGGTTGCCTTCACCGGGCTCGGGTGGGTTGGCTGTCATGTGGAATTGTAGACCTGCAACGCGTTGCGGGTCTACCCCGCGCGTTTGCGGATCTACCTCGGGGCCCGAATCTCCCCTGACTCGCTCATCACTGCCGCAGTAGCCCCAAAGTCCTCCGCCGAGAGCTGGCGGACCAGATGGATCGCGGTGCGGTCCGGATCCGGCGACGGGCCCTGCCGGGGGAGCTGTCTCATCGGGACGAGGCGCGCTGCCCGCAGCGTGCGATCTTCGGAAAACTCGAGCTGGAGCACCCCGGTGATGCCGAGAGGACCGGTCAGGTTAAAGCCGCGGTAGGTGGCAAAGTTGCCCAGCGAGTAGGCGATCAGGCGGTTTCGGTAGAACTCCATCCCCCGAAGCACGTGGGGTCCGTGTCCAATCACACCGTCGGCGCCGGCATCGATCACCGCGCGAGCCCAGCGGCGGAGATCGCCCCGCGGCTCGTGGCCGAGCGATTCCGCGGCCTCCCCGGTGTGAAGCGCCCGGATCCCCTCGGCGCCGCCGTGAAACGTCACCAGCAGCAGATCGACGAGGGGGCGAACCGAGTCCACTATCGCCGCGCTGCGCTCGATGTCGAGGAGATTGTAGGCATAGGGATAAGTGGTGAAGCCGACCAGGCCGACGGCAGTGAGACCGTCGCCTTTGCGGATGGTGTCCACCGTGATCCGGCCCAGGGGCCCGTAGAGCCGAACTCCCAGGCCCTCGAGTATCTGCTCGGTTGATTCCCGTCCGGCCCGGCCCAGATCGTTGGCGTGATTGTTCGCCAGATTCATATGGGTGAAGCCAGCCTCCACCAGTCGGGGCGCCAACATGGTCGGAGTACGGAAAGCGTAGCAGTTGGGGCGCGTCGCCGGCGGCAGCGTGTCCGCCTTCATCCGTTTCCGGAGCCGATCCTTCCGTCGTTGCTCTTTCGGGGTAAGACGCACCAGGCACTTCACTGATGTGCCGGTGTCGGCCAGCACTCCCTCGAAATTCCCTACCACGAGGTCACCGCGCAGGCTGGGGCGGGCTCGATCGAGCAGTCCGCGCCCACTGTCAGGCGGAACGCCATCCGGAAGGGTCTCGGTCCCGAGGTTGATGTCTCCTACGAAGGCCAGGCGGACCGGCGCGAAGATGCGCGCTGCCGGCGCTGGGGTGGGCTCAATAAGGGGCGATGGAGGAGATACCGTGTCGGCCCGCTGCGCTGTTGGGACCGGCTGGGGCTGCGGTGGGGGAGGAGCCTTGGTACATGAGACGGCGGCCAGTATGAGCAGAGGAGCGAGGGAGTGGGGACTCAATCTCATTTTGGATTCGCAGCCCCGTCCCAGCGTTGCGGCGTACTCTTGAGGGTGGTGATGCTGCTATCTGGTCCTACAACGACCAGAAGTTCGTTCACCGGTTCTGAAACCGTGGAGCCAGTGAGTGCTACCCGCACTGGCTGCATCACGTCTCCGAGCTTGAGCTTATTGGATTCGGCCACGACTTTCAGGGTCGCCAATAGCTCGTCCGCGTTCCACTGGGCCGGCTTGAGCGATGCGAGCGCAGCCGAAGCCAATGCGAGGTTTCCCTCGAAGGCCGGACCCATCTTTTGAATCAGGGCCTTACCCTTGTCGTCCGGCGTGGATCTCGCCGGCTCGAGCCTGACAGCCACTTGATTGGCCACGTGCAGAATTGTTCGGGAACGAGCCTTCACCGAATCGATCAACGGCCGGAGGTCGCGCGCGGGGTCAACCACCACACCCATGCGCGCGAGCTGGCGCCGCACCGGCTCCAGCATCTCCTCGGCGGGCAGCGCCGAGAGGTACTGGCCGTTCATCCACTCGAGCTTGGTGGTGTCGAATACTGCTGCTTTCTTCTGGATCCCATCCAGTGTGAAGAGCCCGATCATCTCGTCTTCCGGCATGATCTCGCGGTCGCCGCCCGGAGACCAGCCGAGCAGAGCCAGGAAGTTCCGCATGGCCGCGGGGTAGATCCCCTGTTCCTGATAGTCGCCGACGGCGGTGGCACCGTGCCGCTTGGAGAGCTTCTTTCCGTCCGCGCCCAGGATCATGGGAACGTGCGCAAACACCGGCGGCTCGTGGCCCAGCGCCCGATAAAGCGCGATTTGCTTTGGGGTGTTGGAGATATGGTCGTCACCCCGGATGACGTGGGTGATTCCCATCGCGATGTCGTCGGACACGACGGCGAGGTTGTAGATGGCACTGTTGTCGCTTCGGAGAATGACGAAGTCGTCGAGGTCTCGCCCCTGGAAGCTGATCCGGCCGTGAACCGCGTCCTCCCAGGCGATTTCCTCGTCCTGCAACAGGAACCGGATGGTGGACGGTGTGCCCGCCCGAATGCGCTCCGCGACCTCGGGGGGACTGAGCCGGTAACAGCGCCGGTCGTAGCGGAAGCCGACGCCCGACGCCTCCACGCGGCCTCGTTGGGCGTCGAGCTCCTCCCGGGTGCAGAAGCAACGGTACGCCTTCCCATCGGCGAGCAACCGCTCCGCATCCGCTTGATGCCGCGCCGCGTACTCGCCCTGGAAATAGGGGCCTTCGTCCCAGGAGATCCCCAGCCAGGTGAGCCCGTCGAGGATGACCTGGGTGTGCTCCGGCGTGCTCCGCTCGCGATCGGTGTCCTCGATCCTGAGGATGTGAGTGCCGCCGGTATGGCGGGCAAAGAGCCAGTTGAACAGCGCGGTGCGAGCTCCGCCGACGTGGAGATAGCCGGTGGGGGAAGGGGCGAAGCGAACTCGAGGAAGGGTCATTTCGTCTCGAAAGCAGGTGAGCGGTAAGCGGTAAGCAGTAAGCGGGAGGTTGGTAACTGGACCCGCTCACCGCTCACTGCTCACCGCTCACGCTGTTTGGATACGACGGAGCGGGAGGGATTCGAACCCTCGATAGAGGTTGACCCCCTATGCCGGTTTAGCAAACCGGTGCCTTCAGCCACTCGGCCACCGCTCCAGTAGGCGTGCAAAATCGCTAGCAGTGAACCCTTAAACAAGGTCTGCTAGCGAAACGACTGCTGGGGGTGGAGCCGCGATTCGGTTACTGCCTGGATCGATGGGAGGCGGGGAGGCAAGCGCCAGCGAATTGAGTTTCCCTACCGGCAGGTACCGTTCCCGGTTCAACCGGCGAGCCGATAGGCGGCTGTCTACTGAACGGTCGGAGGAACCGACCGTGGCGGAGGGTTGCTTAGATGCGTGCTGAAGCCAGCGGCTGGTAGTACTCCCGGGCCAGGCCGATGATCTCGCCGGCCGATCCGGGCAGGTTGTTGCGAAGCCACAGGATTATGGCCTCGGATCTCGGAACCTCTCCCCACGACGGACGGTGATTGGCCTTGATCAATGTCCGAAGGCCGGCAACTCGATCACCAAGGACCTCATTCATGGCCCGGTTCAGGGCGAACTCGAGATCGTCGTCGATCGGAACCATGTGGGTATGGGCGCACAGCAGCGCGTCCACGTGCTCCACCCGAAACTCGTCACCGAACACATCGATGGGATAAGCACAGAAGAGGCTGATGTTGCTCCTGTGAAGCAGGCTGTTCCAGAACTCCTCCAGGCGGACGGCAGCCGCGCGCTCACCGGCCATCCAGAGGAGCCCCACCATCTCCCCGTATGCCCGGATCCCGCTGTGTCCCGCCCGTGCCTGCACGCCCCTCAGGGCCTCGCCGACCACGCTGTCGAACGCCGCACGATCGGGCTGTCCGTCTACCAGCAGGCGGTCCAGTGTTGCCCGGGCGTCGAAAAACACAAGCCAGCCCTCGAGCACAGCCTTGGCGTACGCAGGCTCCTGCCGAAGCTGCCGGGCTACCGAGCCGCTGTGCTCCGGTGACGCGATGGCCAGAAGTCCGTCTCCGCGGCGCAGTCCTTCAGCCAGGAATCGACTGATGTTCCGGGTAAGGAGGCGATCGTCCTTGCCGTAGAGCTGAACCAGATGTTCTTCGGGATCAACGTGGTCGAGCAGTTCTGCGCACGAGGTCATTGCTGAGCTTCCTTAACACCGGGACCATCACCGTGGGGCCAGGCAAACAATAAGAAGGTGCGCCCGCTGAAGCAACGTGGTGGCCTGGGACGGGGGAGCCAACTTCTTAAGATGGCCGCCTTTCCGGGTCAGTTTTGTGCGCTGCACACAGCGCAGGCTTGCGGCTCCCAACGAAACGGCCATATTCGCGCATTCACCTTCGCCTCGGACCATATGGTGCTGCAGGGCTCTGCCCGAAACAACTCGGCCAAGACCGAGCGCCCGGCCGGGGGCTACACGGTCCTGGTGGTGGACGATGAGGAGGCGGTGCGGCACCTGGCCTCCCGGATGCTGACCTTTACCGGGTATCAGACGCTCGAGGCCAGCCACAGCCGGGAAGCCATCGCGACCCTGGAACAGCATGCGGGTGCCATTCACCTGATTCTGACCGATATCAAGATGCCGGGGATGAATGGCCGGGAACTCGGCCGCCACGTGGAGCAGCGGTGGCCCGGCAAGCCTATTCTCTACATGTCCGGGTTTGCCTCGGAGGTGTTTCAGGGTGGCCTGTTGGAGCCGAGCCAGCCCTTCCTCCCCAAGCCGTTTACGCAGGACGACCTAGCCCAGAAGGTGCGAGCCCTGCTGGGCGCCTGACACGCTCGGGCGCGCTCCCCGGGTCCATAGCTCCGGGCTGTCCCTCCTCCGGCCAAGTCCCTATATCTTCGCGAGATCCGCGGCATTGAGGCAGCACCTGTATGTTGCGCTCGTTCCTCAATCGGCCTGTCCTGCCCCATAACTCCGCTGCGGAAGGGGGGTCCACATGGCATAAATGTTGATCTTTCACGGCTGTTCTTCTAGCCTTTAGCTCGATTGCCATCTTCTGAAAAGACCATGTCATGACTGCAGGGGGACTGGTGGTTGCCGCACCGATTAAGTCCCCCCGTCGATCCGGGGGGCTGGGAACGCCGTTGCGCATTATATGTCCCACCTATTGGTATCCACAGCACGCCACCGATACTCAGGCCACTTACGTTCACGACATCAACCGCCACCTGGTGCGCCGCGGCCATTCGGTCACGGTGGTCACACCTGGCGACCCGTCTCTGGCCCGTGAGGACACGTTCGATGGCGTGAAGATCGTCCGTTTCCCGCTGGAGCTGCCGGCTGACTTGACCTACGGACGGGTAGCCCAGAGCCGGGTGACCTGGCTGGGAAGGTTTGCCAGACTCGCGGTAATGGCGAACTATCTGGAAGCGCAGCACCGGGCCATCCTGAGCGAGGCCCGCCGGGGTAAGGTGGACGTGATCCACGCCCACTGGGCCATACCGACTGGTCCGGCCGCCGTCATGGCGGCTCGCAAGCTCGGGGTTCCCAGCGTCATCACCATGCATGGCGGGGACGTGTACGTAAATCCGGAGCAAGGGTACGATTTTCCCACCCGCTGGTACGTGCGCCCGGCCCTGCGCTGGACGCTGCGCCATGCCGGGGCATTGACTGCGATCACCGAAGACTGCCGGCAGCACGCGTTGCGGGCCGGCGCGCCCGCCGATCGCGTCCATCTGGTGTTCAACGGCACCGACCTCCGCCGTTTCAGTCCGGATGAGAACGGTGACCGTCGCAGTCCGCGCTTCGGGCCCAACATGATCTTTGCCTGCCGCCAGTTGTTTCCGCGGAAGGGCATTCGCTTCCTCATCGAGGCGGCGGCCCAGCTGAAGCCCAGGTTCCCCGATCTAAAGGTTGTTCTCGCCGGCGATGGGTTTGAGCGTCCCGAGCTGGTCCGGCTGGCCGAGGGGCTGGGTCTCGGCCCCGACGTCACCTTCCTGGGCTGGGTCCCCAACTCCGAATTGCCGCCTTATTATCGTGCCGCTGCGGTGTCGGTTATTCCCTCACTGGAAGAAGGGTTCGGCATTCCGGCGGCGGAGGCCATGGGGTGTGAGGTCGCCGTGGTGGCCAGCGATGCCGGCGGGCTTCCCGAGGTCGTCGAGGACGGTGTGACCGGTCTGGTGGTGCCCCGCGGTGATTCTACCGCCCTGGCGCAGGCGATCGGCTCGCTGTTGGCCGATCCGGCGCGGCGGCGTTTGATGGGCCAGGCCGGCCGTGAGCGGGCGCTGCGCCTGTTCGATTGGGACCGGTCGGCAGAGCAGTTCGAGCAGGTCTACCGCGAAGTCGCCGCCAGGACGGCACGGTGACGGAACGATTGTTCGCGTTTCGATGGGACGTGGATCATCGTGTCTGCGCCACCGACGGCATCCCGAAGATCCGGGACGTGTGCCGCGACTTCGGGGTGCCAAACACGTTCTTCGTCAACATGGGCCGCTCCACCAATCTGGTGGAATGGATTGGGGCAGGGGCCGCACGGTCGAAGGCCAAGCTCGCCGACCGGGACGCCGTGCATCTCATCAAGAAGACCGGTTGGCCCCGTTTTCTGATCGAAACCGCGTTGTCCCGCCCCGTTGGACTCTCGTTCGTCCCGCTGCTTCAGTCTCTCCAGGCCGAAGGTCATGAGCTTGGCCTTCATGGTGGCATGGATCACGTCATCTGGAGCCGCCGCTTCCGCGAGCTGCCCGACCGGACCCTTCAGGCCGATGTGGAGCAGTCCTACCGTCATTTTGTGCGCCACTTCGGAAAGCCGGCTGGCTTCTCGTCGCCGGGGTTCTACTCCGATGAGCGAGTCATGGCGCTGCTGGACAAACTGGGCTTCGTCTACAACGGCGACGCCATCGGTGGCGAGCCCGCGCGGGCCACGGTGGCCGGCATGGCGGTTGGCCATTGGACGATTCCGGTCACCCTGTCCGGCCCGCGGACCATCCCCTTCCTCGAGTATCACGGCGCACGCGGTACCCCAGAGACCGAGATGCTCCGCCAGCTGAACCAGCATCTCGACGAGAACGAGTCGGTGATTTTGTACGGGCACCCGTGCTACGAAGGCGTGCGAGACCGCATCCTGCGCCAGGTCTTCGCCACCGTGCTCGAGCGCGGCTTCCGCTTCGTCACCATGCAGACCCTTGCCGAGCGGTTGGGGGCGGTCAGCCCCAGACGATGATTCGCGTTCTCAGCGTCTTCGGGACCCGCCCGGAGGCGATCAAAATGGCGCCGGTGGTGCAGGCGCTCCAGAACGCGCCCGATCGGTTCGAGAGCGTGGTCTGCGTGTCGGCCCAGCATCGCTCGATGCTGGATCAGGTGCTGCAGGTCTTCGGGCTCGAGGCAGATCACGACCTCGACCTCATGGTGGCCGGGCAGTCGCCCGCCGGGGTTACCGCCCGCGTATTGGAGCGGCTGTCGCCATT
>JALYPB010000203.1 GCA_030856585.1 Gemmatimonadota bacterium
ATGGTGGCCAGGATGTCGTGCGCGGTAGCGACCACCGCCGCGAGCCCGAACCGCCATTCGAAACGGTAGGCCAGGTACGCCAGCACCGCGAAAAACGAGAGAAAGATCGCCAGGAAAGCCTTTTGCCGGAGCTCGCCACCTACCTTGGGACCCACCGCCTCGGTCCGGACGACGGTGTATTTGCCTGCCCCAAGGACGCCGTCCAGCGCCTTCCGCACCGCGGCGGCGGTGATCTGGGTATCGTTGGCGTCGCTTCCCGGCTTGCCCACCCGGGCCCGGATCACGTACTCGTTGGGCGCGCCGAAGTTTTGAATCTCGGCGCCCCGAATGCCTTCGCGATCCAGGCCGGAGCGCAGATCGGCGACATTGACCGGCTGACTGCTCTGCACCTGCAACAGAGTGCCGCCGGTGAACTCGATGCTGTAGTTGAGCCCCCGGACCAGAAGCAGAAAGAGACCCGGCAGCAGCACCACCGCCGTCACCACGTAGGCGGTCCGGCGGACCCGGATAAAATCGTAGCTGGCGTGACCGAAGAATCTCAGCATTAGATGCTCAGGGTAGACATGGCCGGACGGCGTTCCAGCCAGATCATGAAGAAGGTTCGGGTGACGAAGATGGCCGTGATCATCGAGGCGATGATGCCCATGATCAGGGTGACCGCAAAGCCCTTGACCGGGCCGGTCCCGAACTGGAACAGGAACAGCGCAGTCAGCACCGTGCTGGCGTTCGAATCTACGATGGCGTTCATGGCGTGGCGGAAGCCCTCGTCCACGGCCAGCCGCACGGTCTTCCCATTGAGCAGCTCCTCGCGGATGCGCTCGAAGATCAGCACGTTGGCATCCACCGCAATGCCGATGGACAGCACGATGCCCGCCAGACCGGGCAGGGTAAGCGTGGCTTCGATCATCGACAGCCCGCCCAGCGTAAACAGGATGTACCCGGCCAGGGCGGCCACGGCAAGCACGCCGCTGAGGCGGTAGTAGCCCACCATGATCAAGACCACCAGCATGGTGCCGATCAGTCCGGCCGTGATGCCTTTGCGAATGGAGTCGCTTCCCAGGCTGGCGCCGACCTGTCGCTCCTCCACGATCTTCAGCGGGATCGGCAACGCACCGGCCTTCAAGGTGAGCGCCAGATCCTGGGCTTCCTGCAGGGTCCGCCCCGCCAGCGTGATCTGACCGTTGCGGCCGATTCGGCTCTGTATGACGGGCGGCCGGCCCTGGACCCGGCCGTCGAGAAGAATGGCCATGTAATCGCCAACGTGTTTGCCGGTTTCTTCCCCGAACTTGCGGCCACCGGCGCGATCCAGCTCGAAGGTCACCAGCGGTCCGTTAGTGAGTGGGTCGATCTGCGCCTGGGCGTCCACCAGATTGGCGCCGGTCACGATACTGCGATCGTCCAGGGCATAGAGAAACCTCACCGACTGAACTCCGACGCTGGTGGGGCTGGAGCTCCAGCGCAGGGTGATCCCACGGGGAAGCTGCCTGGCGACCGCAGCGATGTTCAGCAAGCTGTCCACCCGAGGGTAGGCGGGTTCGGGCACCGCATACTCCCCCGGTGTGTTGCCGGCGCCGGTTGCCATGGCGGGCTGGATGAGACCGCTGAGTACCCCGCCGGTCACCGTGGCGGTGTCCGCAGCCGTGCTGTCCTTGGGCGTGGCCTTGGCGGAGTCGCCGCCGAGCAGCTGCTGGACCGCGGACGGCTGAGTGGGTGCCCCCTCACTCTTGATGCCAAGATTACGGAGGGTGCGATCCATTGCCGGGAGCGCCTTTTCCAGTGCCTGGGTCTCGTCCGTGATCTTGAACTCCAGGAAGGCGCTACGCTGTACAATGGCTTTCGCCCGGGCGGGATCGGTGATGCCGGCGAGCTCTACGACGATCCTGCCGTCGCCCACCTTCTGCACCACCGGCTCTTCTACCCCGAATTCATCGATCCGCTTGCGCAGCACCGTCAGCGCGAGATCCAGGTCCTTCTTGGGATCGGCCGAGACCTGCTTCGACTGGTCGAGCTCCAAAGCCAGGTGCATGCCGCCCTGGAGATCGAGGCCACGCTTGAGGGGCACCCGGGTGACGGTCACATCGTGCATGACGCCGTTCGGACCCGGCTCCCGGATGGTCACATCGCGAGGAAAGAGGAAGTACACCGACCCCACAATGAGGACGGCGATGACGATCAATCGCGAGCGAATAGTCGAAAACATTTTATCAAGGTCTCAGATGGGTGATACCCGGTCCAGGTCGCGTGGGCCCCGGGCAAGAGCCGCCAGGGCCTGCGTGCGATCGCGCTGCAACTGCTTCTGCAACTGCTCCACGGAATCAAATCGTTCGATGTCTCTGAGGCGCTCAACCCACTCGATGCGGACCCACTCGCCGTACAGATCGCCATCGAACTCGAACAGGTGTGTCTCCAAGACCCGCCGGCCATCCTGAAACGTAGGCCTGGGCCCCTGGTTCATCATCCCCCCCGCCCCACCTCCCCGCCACTCGACCCGCACCGCGTAGACTCCGTCCGGCGGCAGAAGCTTTCGGGGCGACAGCTCACTCAGGTTGATGGTGGGCACGCCCAGCAGTTTCCCACGGCGCTGCCCTTCCCCCACCCGGCCGACCACTCCGTAAGGCCGGCCCAGCATGGCCCCCGCGGTTGCGAGATCGCCGCCGGCAACCGCACGGCGGATCCGGCTGCTGGAGACGTGCTGGCCGGCGAAATCCACCGGTGGGACCACGTCCACCTCGAAGCCGTGTGACTCGCCCAGCCGGCGAAGCGTATCGACATCGCCGCTCCGGCCGCGGCCGAAGCCGTGATCGTGCCCAATGACGAGCTCCCGCACCGCGCAACGCTCCAGCAGGACATCGCGAACGAACTGCTCCGGCGTCAGGCTCGCGAGGTGGCGGTCGAACCGCACCAGCAGCACGTAGTCCAGGGGCGAGAGCGCCAGGATCTCCAGCCGCTCGGGCCCGGTGGTGAGCAGCGGCGGCGCGGCCCCGGGGTTCACCACCTCGAGCGGGTGGGGATCGAACGTCACCAGGACGCTGGCGCGCCCAGCGGCCGATGCGCGCCGGGCAATCTCCTTCAACACCGCCCGATGGCCGAGGTGCACCCCGTCGAACGACCCGACGGTGACGGTGCTGCCGTTAGGGAGATGAGGCAGCGGGGCAGCGGGGCGGCGGGGCAGTTCGCCGGTCACGGTACTTCCAGGACCACGGATGGATGGAGCCATCCATTCTCGGCGCGCGCCATCGCAACCAGCTCGCCATCTCCCAACAACGCCACTACCAGCCCACTGCCCAACCGCCCAGAGGGCACCCGCCCCGCTGCCCCGCTGTCCATCACTGCCCGTCCATGCACAACCGCCGCTCGTTCCGCCTGGGCAAGTTCGACGGTGGGCAGATCGCCGAGGACGCACCGAGCCGAAACAATCGAGTCCGGGCTCAGCTGCTCCAGCGGTACCGCATCCTCCACCCGGAGCGACCCGATCGCCTCACGTCTCAGGCCGGTGAGGTGGGCACCCACCCCCAGCCGCTGGCCCAGGTCACGGGCAATGGCGCGAAGATACGTCCCGGCGCTGACCTCGGCTCGAAAGGTCACGATCGGCGTCCGAAACTCCACCAGCTCCATCCGGCGAACGGTGACGCTCACCTCGGGCAGGTCGACCACTTCACCTCGGCGCGCCCTGGTATAACTCCGCTCCCCGCCGACGTGCTTGGCCGAGTACTGCGGGGGACGCTGCGCCTGGGAGCCGAGAAAGCCGGCCAGCGACGCCGCCACCTGATCTTCGCTGAGCCGGTCCACCGCATCCGACGTCTCGAGCACCCGACCGGTGAGATCATCGGTGTCGGTGCTGATGCCCAGCCGGCTGGTGGCGAGGTAGAGCTTGGACTGGGACTCGACGAAACGCGCCAGTCTGGTGGCTCGTCCCAACAACACCACGAGCAGTCCGGTTGCAAACGGGTCCAGGGTTCCGGTGTGGCCGGCGGCGCGGGTTCCGAGTACGCGCCGCACTCGCTGCACGACATCGTGCGAGGTCATGCCGGCCGGCTTGTCCACCAGCACCGCGCCGATCAGTCCTGGCCTTCCCGCCGTATGTCGTTCAGCAGCTCTCCGATGCGGGCGGCGTGCTCCAGGCCCCGGTCGAGCTCGAAATGGAGCTGCGGCACCGACCTGGTAGTGAGGGCCCGAGCCGCCCGGGTGCGGAGAAAGCCGGCAGCGCTCTGCAGTCCTTCGAGCGCACGGGTCTTGTCCGCTTCCTCGCCGGGAATGCTGACCATGACACGCGCGTGAGACAGGTCGTTGGTTGCGAGCACGGCGGTGACGGTGACGAAGCCCACACGCGGATCCCGCACCTCGCCGCGAAGGAGCGCGTCGGTGATGACCTGCCTCAGGGTCTCGGCCACCTGTTCCGGCCGGCGGGACGACCCCTTCATCGGAACACCGTCGCCGTATCCACGATGCGTACGCCGTCAGCCTCCTCGACGATCCGATCCGCGGCCCGAAGGGTCTCATCCACCACCGAGCGGTCGCTCCCCACTACGGCGCAGGCGATCTCGGCTCGCTGCCAGAGATCCTGTTGACCGGTCTCAGCCACCGAGACGTTGAGGCTTCGCCGAAGCGCCAGAGTAAGCGGCTTCACCACGCTCCGCTTCTCCTTGAGCGAGTGGCAGGCGGGAAGATGGAGGTCCCAGGTGGCAATGGCAATTATCATAGTCGGGAGCTGGGAGTCAGGAGCTTGGAGCCAGTACCTCTCATCACCTCAGCTCCCAGCTCCTAGCTCCTAGCTGCCTCACCCGCTGCAGGAGCCAGCGTCCGCTTGATCTCTTCCATCCGGAACGACTCGATGCGGTCGCCCGGCTTGAGATCGTTGAAGTTCTCGATCCCGATGCCGCACTCGAGCCCCTCGCGAACTTCCTTCACGTCGTCCTTGAAGCGTTTGAGGCTGGAGAGGGTGCCGGTGTACACCGAGGTGCCGTCGCGAACTACCCGCGCCTTGGCCGTCCGCGCGAGGGTGCCGCTCCGCACCATACAGCCGGCGATGGTGCCGACTTTGCTGACCTTGAACAGCTGGAGCACCTCGGCGTCGCCCAGCACGGTTTCCCGCTCCTCCGGCTTCAGCAATCCCTCGAGGGCATTCCTGACGTCCTCTACCGCCTCGTAGATGATGCGGTAGGTGCGCACGTCCACCTGCTCCCGCTCCGCCGCTGACCGCGCGTTGGAATCGGGCCGGACGTGGAACCCGAGCACGATGGCGCCGGAGGCCTTGGCCAGCAGGATGTCGCTCTCGGTGATGGCGCCCACGCCCCGGTGGACCACGTCCACCCGGACTTCACTGGTGCTGAGCTGGGCCAGCGCGTCGGCCAGGGCTTCTGCCGGGCCGCCCTGATCCGCCTTGATGATGATGCGGAGCATGGTGACCTCGCCCTCCTTGAGGGCGCGGCTGAAGTCCTCGAGCGACGTGCCCTTGGCGCTGCGCCGGTTCTGGGCTTCGCGCTCCAGTCGCTGGCGCTTCTGGGCGATCTCCCGGGCCTCCACTGCGTCGGTTACGACCGCGAAGATGTCGCCGGCCGCGGGCACGCCCTCGAAGCCGAGGATCTGCACCGGAATCGAGGGGCCGGCCGTCTTGACCGCCTTGCCGCGCTCGTCGTACAGCGCGCGCACCCGGCCGGAGAACCGCCCGCAGATGAAGTTGTCGCCTCCGGTGAGCGTCCCCCGTTGGACCAGGATGGTGGCCAGCGGACCCTTCCCCGGATCGAGGGTGGCCTCGAGCACTGTGCCGTGCCCCCTGCCGCCCGGGTTGGCCTTGAGATCGAGAATCTCCGACTGAAGCAGGATCTGCTCCAGCAGGTGATCGACACCGGTCCCCTTCTTGGCGGAGATCTCGGCCGAAAGCGCGGTGCCACCGAACTCCTCCAGCACGACACTGTGCTGCAGCAGGTCCTGTTTCACCTTCGGCACATTGGCGGTCGGCAGGTCGATCTTGTTGATGGCGACGATCATCGGCACGCCCGCGTTCCGGGCGTGGCTGATCGCCTCGATGGTCTGCGGCATCACCTGGTCGTCCGCCGCCACCACGAGCACGACGATGTCGGTAACCTGGGCACCACGAGCCCGCATGGCGGTGAAGGCCTGGTGTCCCGGGGTGTCGAGGAATGTGATCCGCTTGTCCCCCGGCAGCTCGACGTGATAGGCGCCGATGTGCTGGGTAATTCCGCCGGCCTCGCCGGCCACGATGTTCGCTTTGCGCACGTAATCGAGCAGCGAAGTCTTTCCGTGGTCGACGTGACCCATGATGGTTACCACCGGCGGCCGGGAAACCAATTCCTCCGGATTCTCTTCCGCCCGGTCCAGCTCGGCTTCAGCGGCGTACTCGTCTTCGCGGACCGCCTGGAAACCAAAGGCCGACGCGATCAGCTCGATCTGGTCGAAGTCCAGCCGCTGGTTGACCGTCACCATCAAGCCCAGCTCCTTGAACGCGAACTGGACAATCTGCGTGGCGGGCACCTTCATGGCCGCGGCGAGCTCCGACACCGACACGAACTCGTTGACCCGGACGAGGGTCTTCTCCCGCTCCTTTTCCTCGGCCATCCGGCCAGCCTGGACCGCCTGGAATGAGGGCTCATCGGTGCGCCGACCCTTCCGCCCGGCTGGGCCCTTCATGCCCTGGAGGGTGCGCATGATGTTGGCTTGCACTGCGTCCTGATCCACTGACGAGCGCTTACCTTTCTTGCCCCGCTTCCTGCCGCCCCCCTTCTCGGCATCGGGCCCGAAGGTCCGCACCGGTGGGGCGCTGCGATCGCTACCCGGGCGCTGAGGCGGCCCGCCGCTGGGTCGTGAGGGAGCCCCCGGCCGTGAGGGCGAACTGCTGGGCCGTGACTGGTTGGCGGGTGCACTGCTGCTGAAGACCGGCTTTGGTCCGCGACTGGGCGCGGCAGCGGGCCGTTGCACCCGGGGCGGAATGAACGGCGCGCGCGGCGCGCTGGATGCCGGTACGGCGGGTCGGGGCTCGGGGGCGCCACCGTTGACGGGCTCCTCCGTGGCGGCGGCGGGCTCGATCTCTTCGGTCTCGGGCGGCGCGGGCGGCAGGTCCTTGAACAAGGCCCGGGCCCGCTCCTCTAGCGTCTGGGTTGGGGCGGCCTCTTCGGGCTCGTGGATGACGGGGCGCTCCAGCTCCAGCGCGGCCATTTCTGCCGCCTTTTCTGCCTGGACTTGTGCCTCGACCTGTGCCACCTCAGCCGCCGTGCGGCGCCGCTTGGACGGCTTTGCCTCGACCGGCGCCGGTGCAGGCGCGGGCTTGGCCGCCTTGCGCCGTCCCTTCTTCGCGGCCGGCTCGTCGGCGCTCTTCCGCTTGTCCCTCTCCCAGCGCACCCGGACGGCGGAGACCTGATCGCTTTCCAGGGCCGACAAGTGGCTACGCACGAAGATATTCATGTCCTTGAGCATGTTGAGGAGCTGCTCAGGGGCGACGCCGAACTCCGCTGCCAGATCGTGAACTCGAGTTTTAACCACTCATGCCTCCATCAGGAGCGTACCGGCGCCAGCTGCACCATGCCGCTGGCCAACGCGCGGTCCCGTACGCCTACCGCCATCACGGGCGGTTTACCCAACTGCGCGCCGATCGCTGCGGCGCTCGGTCCGGACAACAACGGCACATTCCTGGCGGCCGCCAGCCGGACCACCTTGTCGACGGCGCGCGGGCTGGCGTCCTCCGCCACCACCACGCACCAACACTCTCCCCCCTGCAACTCTCTTCTGACCCCATCCACGCCAACGACGATGCGGCGGCCCCGATATCCCAGGCCGATGAGGCCGAGCAGGCCGCTCATGCCTTGGGCCGGGATTCCTCGCTGCTCTCCTCATCCGTAGTAAGCTCGGAGAGAAACGCCATGAGCTGATCGGCCGCCTCGGGCATCATGCCGGGAATCTTGGCGATGTCCTCGCGCTCCAGGTCCAGGATGTCATTGAGCATCTTGTAGCCGGCGCTCTCCAGAATCCCGGTGAGGTCGGGCGACAAGCCTTTCAACTCGCTGAGCGGAACCTTTCCGGCCATTTCCTCCTCCGGCGGCAGCGGCGCGAACAGCGGGCCTTCGCCACCGCGCTCCAGCCACTCGCGGCTGGAGTAGAGATCGATCTTCCAGCCGGTGAGCTCGGATGCCAGGCGGACGTTCTGCCCGTTCCGCCCGATGGCGAGCGAGAGCTGGTCCTCGTCGACCACAGCCTGGATGGTCTTGGCTTCGGGATCGGAGAAGACCTTGGCCACGCGAGCCGGCGCCAATGCCAGCCGGGCGAACCGCTCGGGATCGGGCGACCAGGGTACGATGTCGATGCGCTCTCCGCCCAGCTCGTTCACGACCGCCTGCACCCGCGAGCCCTTGAGGCCGACGCAGGCGCCCACCGGATCGATGGCGTCATCGCGAGAGATCACGGCGACCTTGGTGCGGCTGCCGACCTCGCGGGCGATGGCGCGGATCTCGACCACCTGCTGCTGGATCTCGGGGACTTCCAGCTTGAAGAGCGCCTTCACGAAGAGCGGATCGCCCCGCGACAGGATGAGCCGCGGCCCCTTAGGAGTCTCCTCCAGCCGCTTCAGCACGGCCCGGATGGTGTCGCCCTGATGGAAGTGCTCCCGGTGGTTCTGCTCCCGGTAGGGCACGATCGCTTCGGCCTCGCGGAACTTGTTCAGCATGATTACCAGCTTACCGCGCTCAATCTGCTGCACCTCGCCCGAGAGCAGCTCACCGACCTTGGAGGTGAACTCCTCACGGATGCGGGCCCGCTCCCCTTCCCGGACGCGCTGGATGATCCGCTGCTTGGCCGCCTGCACCGCGAGCCGGCCAAACTCGGCGAAGGGGACTTCTTCCTCCAGCATGTCCCCGATCTGGAAGTCGGTGTCCTCGTACTGGGCTTCCTCCAGAGTGATCTGCCAACTGGCGTCTTCCACCGTTTCCACAACCTGCCGCAGCCGGACGACCTTGATAGTCCCCTGCAGCTCGTCCACGCTGAGCTCGAAGCGGACATTGGGTCCGAACTTGCGTACCAGGGCGGCATGAATGCCGTCCCGCAGAAGCTCCAGCAGATCGGAGCGTTCGAGTTGCTTTGCCGTGGTCAGCTCGCGGAACGCGGCCAACATCTCAGTCGAACCAGCCATCCATTCACCCCCTACCGCGTTTACCGAGTATCTCCCAGTCCACCACCAATGCCGCCTCCCGAATCGAATCGAGCGCCCCCGTCACCTGGGACCCGTCTTCCAGCCGGAGCAGCACATGCTCGTCATCGGGAACTCCCAGGATCTCCACCCGGGTCCTTCCCGAGAGTGACGAGGCGCGGACTCGCGCCTGCCGCCCCACGAACCGCCGCCAGTGCTCGGGCCACCGCAACGGCCGCTCAAGCCCGGGCGATGAGACTTCCAGCACGTAGCGCGGCCCGACCATCGCCCTGTTTTCCAGGAAACGTTCGAGGGACCGGCTGATCACCGCACAGTCGTCGGCCGTCACTCCCTGGCCAGGTCGGCTGTCGGGTCGGTCCACCCGCACCTGCAGGATGGGGCGCTGCGACGTTCCGGTTCGTTTGAGATCGACCAGCTCGAATCCGAGCCCGGCGATGTGATCGCGAATCGGTGTGAGAAGCGCGTCGGCAGACATCGGCAAAGAAAGAAAAAAAATGTGGGGGAACTCCCCCACATCGACAGTCGGCCCGATCCAGGCGCCTCCCGGGACAGCAGGTAAATATTACTCGGGAATCAGGTTGGATGCAAGGCGATCAGCAGGGCAGCGGGTCGGCGGGACAGTGGGTACGGCTGGTTCGAAGGTGGCACCCTGCGGCGTCGCGAAGCGAAGCAGGGC
>JALYPB010000217.1 GCA_030856585.1 Gemmatimonadota bacterium
CTGCTGGTACAGCCGGCCTCGCACCGATGGCGCCGGTTTTTCTGGTCGATCTCTTTCCCGGCCTGCACATCCAGCTGATGACGCTACTGCGCAGTCTCAGACCCACGGCCTGGGGCCGCCCCACCGCTTGCGCGCTGTGGTCGGTAAAAGACATCGCGGCTCACCTGCTCGATGGCAACCTGCGGCGACTGTCATTCGGGCGTGACGGCCTGAGCGCCACCCCGGATACCCCGGTCTCGAGCTACGCCGATTTGGTAGGCTACCTGAACCGCCTCAATGCGGACTGGACCGCGGCCACCCGGCATCTCAGTCCCCGGGTCCTGATCGAGCTGCTCGACTTCACCAGCGGACCGGTTCATGCTTTCTTTCGGTCGCTCGATCCCCATGCGCCGGCACATTTTGGCGTGGCCTGGGCAGGAGAAGAGGGTTCGCAGAACTGGTTCGACATCGGGCGGGAGTATACCGAGCGCTGGCTGCATCAGCAGCAGATCCGCGAGGCGGTCGGCGCCGAGGGACTCACCGAGCGGCGTTGGCTCCACCCAACCCTGGACATCTTCATCCGGGCTCTGCCTTTCGCATACCAGGCGGTACCGGCCCCCTCAGGCCGGAGCGTCAGGGGGGCCATCGACGGCGAGGCGGGGGGCATCTGGACCCTGGTCCGGGGCGCAGAGAGCTGGGGGATCTTCACCGGCTCGGGTGCCGATCCGGCCGCCACGGTCAGCCTGGATCAGGGGACCGCCTGGAAATTGTTCTCCAAGGGCCTGGAGCGCGAATCCGCTCGACGGAACATCCGGATCGAGGGTGACCCGCGTCTCGGTGAACCGCTCCTCGGCACCCTCGCCGTTATGGCATAAGCAGGTCCCGTTGTGGATCACATCTTGCACAGTCAGGGGTAGAGCGTAGCTACGGTTGACGAGGGAGGGGGCTCCTCTCACTCTGCCAATCGAGTTTCACCCGAGAAAGTGCCCGGACCGCGCCCCTCTCCGGCGCCCGGTGAAACGCAATCGTCGCGGATATCTGCAAGGCCAGCGAACTTCATTTACCGGCCCCCAGGCGCCACAGAGAAGGGATACCAGCACCGTGACTGTAGCGATCGGCACTAATCCGGCGGCCATGGCCGAAGCGTTCTTCACCAATGCTTTAGCCCGTCGCGGCCAGCTGGCCAAGAGAAAGACCTGGCGCCCCGCCAGCGAGCTTGCCGTCGACCTTGGTACCGCCAACACGCTGATCTTCGTCAAGGGTGAGGGGGTCGTCCTCAACGAGCCGTCCGTGGCTGCCGTTGACCAGAATGGGAACATTCTGGGCATCGGACTCGAGGCCAAGCGGATGCTGGGCCGCACGCCCGAAGGCATCATAGCCGTCCGCCCGATGAAGGATGGGGTCATCGCCGATTTTCATATCGCGGAGAAGATGCTGCGGCACTTCCTCCGCCTGGTCATCGATCGCACGTTCCTCCGGGTCAAGCCTACCGTCATCGTCTGCGTGCCCTCGGGCATAACCGAGGTGGAGCGGCGCGCCGTCCGCGACTCGGCCCAGTCGGCGGGCGTCAAGAAGCTCTACATGGTCGCCGAGCCGATGGCCGCGGCCATCGGAGTCGGCCTGCCGGTGGACACGCCGGTTGGCAGCATGGTGATCGATATCGGCGGGGGCACCACCAACATCGCGGTCATTGCGCTCTCGGGCATAGTGTGCGACGCTTCCATTCGTACCGGCGGAGATGAGCTGGACCAGGCGATCGTCCAGTTCATGCGCAAGACGTACAGCCTCCTCATCGGGGAGCCCACCGCCGAGCGCATCAAGATCGGTCTCGGTTCGGCCACCATGCTGGAGCGCGAAGGGGAGATGGACGTCAAGGGACGCGACCTCGTCTCCGGCTTGCCCAAGACCATCCGGATTGATTCGGCCGGCGTCCGGGACGCGATTCAGGAGCCCGTCTCGCACATCGTCAATGCCGTCCGCCGCGCACTGGAGATGACCCCGCCCGAGCTGGCCAGCGACGTGCTGGAGCACGGAATCATGCTCACCGGTGGTGGCTCGTTGATCCGTGGACTCGACCAGCGTCTCATGGACGAGACCGGCCTCCCGGTTCGCGTGGATGAGGATCCGCTGACGTCCGTTGTTCGGGGCACCGGCCGCATCCTGGACGACTTCAGCCGCTACGGCACGGTCCTGACTACCTGAGCTTTCCCGGGGCGCTCTGCGTCACGGGAACACCCGACCCATGCACCGGCATCCTCACCTACGGGCGAGGGTGTCGGTGTGTGGTTTTTGTGGGTCACGCACGGAGAACGGAGAGACCTCGGCCGTGCTGGATCGGCGGAAGCCCGGGATGGAGGATCTGCATCGGCTGCCGTTTGCCGGGATGGTGGTCAAAGAGACCCTGCGCCTGTATCCTCCCATCGGCCGGGTCACTCATGGACGCTCAAGCCACGAGGCGCAGTCTGGATACTAATGGAGTCTCAATGACCGCCCCAACCATGAAGA
>JALYPB010000218.1 GCA_030856585.1 Gemmatimonadota bacterium
GGCTTGCCCGCCTCATCGAAGCCGTACGCGGCAACGTCAGACGGAAGAACGTGGCGCGGCTCGGCGAGATTCACGAAGTGCTGGTCGAGCGTCCGGCCCGGCGCGGTGACCTCATGCTGGCGCGCACCCGCAGCAACCACCTTGTGCTGCTGGATCTGCCACCCACCGCCATCGGTCAGTATCACAGTGTTCGGCTCACGGGGACGACCGGATCGACCTTCACGGGGGTGGTGGTCCTGCCGGTCACTGCGGCCAGGGCCGCAGACCGGATGGCGGTCCTGTGATCAGGAATCTGGTCGAGGACCACGTGCAGGCCGCGTACGATACGCTGCGGCCGCTTTTCCCGGCGTACTGCGGCTGCGACCTCTGCCGCGACGATGTGCTGACCTTCGCGCTCAATCGGGTTCCGCCCCGCTACGTCTCACGGCGGGAGGGCGCAGTGGTGACCGAAGTGAGCCTGGAGAAGGAACAGAGTCGGGCCGCCATCGAGGTTGTGGTCATGGAGGCGCTGCGCAAGATCTCGGTGGCACCGCGGTGTGGGCGGCGCGGAGGCGTCACGCCCGGCTAGACGTGTGGCCGCCGTGAAAAAGCGGCCCGCCATCCTGTTCACCACCGCCTTCGGGGCCGGTCTTGCGACCGGCCTTTTGCATTTTGGCGCACCACTCGGCGTGGTAGCGGTGACACTCGCGGCGGCAATTCTGGCGCGGCAGCCTCTCGCTACCCTCTTGATGTCTGCCGCCCTCCTCGGCCGGCTCAGCGGAGAGCTTGCCTGGCTTCGGGAATCGAACCAGTGTGCTGCCCGCCTGCCGGCCAGCCGGATGATCCTCTCCGCTCGGCTGCTCGAACCGGCCGATTCGACCGGCGGCCTTCTGACCGTACAACCGGTGCGGGCTGGGTGCGCTGGGCCGGTTTCCTCCCGCTGGCCGGCGGGGCATCCCATGGAAGCCGGGCTGGTTGCCGACCTGACCGCACAATGGATTCCGCGACCGGGACCCGGTTTACGGCCATCCGGCACACTGGTAGTCAGCGCAGTCTCGGGCGGTGTCGGAAGGCCGCGCGCGACGGCGCGGCTCCGAACGGCGCTGGCCGCCAGCAGCCGCGTCCTGTACGGCGATCGGGCCCCGATGGTGGACGCTCTCATTCTGGGCCGCCGCGGTGCCATCGACCGGGCCCTTCAGGACCGATTCGCGCAGTCCGGGTTGGTGCATCTTCTCTCGATTTCCGGGTTCCATGTCGGAGTCATCACCGCCTGGGTCTTCCTGGTTTGCCGAATGATCCGGCTGGGAAGAGGGCGGGCCCTCGCGCTGGCCGCCGCTGCCAGTATCGCCTACGTGGCCTTCCTCGGTTGGCCCGCGCCGGCTACCCGGGCAGCTGCGCTCGCCATGCTCCTGGCCATCAGCCGGGTGCGCCAGCGCAGGGTCGACACCGACTCGCTGCTAGCGGCAACCTGTCTCTGTGTTCTGCTGGTCGATCCCTGGGCAATGGTTGATCTCGGCGCATGGCTTTCCGCCGCCGCACTTTGGGGAGCCACCACCTTCACCAGATGGACCGACCGGACGCTCGGCGAGGAGGCGTGGTGGAGAACTCTGGGCTCGTCTGTCGGCGCGACGCTGGCGACGGCGCCGATCACAGCCGCGACGCTCGGAGCGGTGGCCGTGATCGGCATAGTCCTCAATTTCCTCGCTATTCCACTTGCGGCGGTCGCGGTGCCCGGCGTGCTCGCCAGCCTCCTCCTCTTCCCGCTATCACCGGGGGTCGCCGGATCACTGGCCGGTGGCTCCGGGCTGGCTCTTCACCTGCTGGAGCTGCTGGCTACTGCCGGTGCCGCCGTGCCCGGCGGCCATGTCATCGAGCCCGCTGAAATCCGTTCGGCCGTGCCCTGGCTCCTCGGCCTCGTTGTCAGTCTCTGGTGTATCGGCAAGTGGAACACCCTGGGAGAGGCTCTTCGCAGGTGGGGGTGGGCCGCGGTCATAGTATTGTGGGTCAGCCTGCTCTGGTCCTGGTCGCCCCAGACAGCTAACAGCGGCTCAGGACTCACGTTACATTTTCTCGACGTGGGTCAGGGTGACGGTGCTGCTTTACGGACGCCGGCTGGACGCTGGGTGGTGATCGACGCCGGCCCGCGCGGCGTCAACAGCGACGCCGGGCGCAGAGTGATGGTTCCGTTCCTGGCCAGTCAGGGAGTCCGGCAGCTGGCGCTGGTAGTCGTTTCCCACGCGCATGCCGACCATCTTGGGGGCGTAGCCAGCGTGATGGACCGGTTCGCCGCCCGGATGGTCATCGAGCCGGGAGAGCGGGTAGCCGATCCGCTCTACTACGCCTTTCTCGACGAACTCGCCGCCGACGGTGTCCGCTGGCACATTGCCCGCCGGGGCGAGCGCTTCGTGCTGGACGGCGTCGGGTTCACCGTGCTCCACCCCGATCCGGGCTGGCACGGGTGGGGGGAGGACGTCAACGAGGACTCACTCGTCCTCCTGGTGGAGTACGGCGCCTTCCAGGCTTTGTTCTCCGGCGATGCGGGCTTTCGGGCCGAGGCCGAGATGCGAACCCGGACACGGCCGGTGGACCTGCTCAAGGTGGGCCATCACGGAAGCCGGGGCAGTACCGGGGACGAGTGGCTGGATTCATTGCGGCCCAGGGCCGCGGTGATCTCTGTGGGACGGAACAAGTACGGTCATCCCTCGCCCCCCACGCTCGCCCGCTTGCGACGGCATCGGGTAGATGTGTGGCGCACCGACAGGGAGGGTACCATAACCGTCACAACGGATGGGAGCGAGATGACGGTTCAGTCGAAGGGTCGCACGGCCACGTATAACGTCCGGTAAACAGCTCAGGAGGTTCTTTGGATTCGCACGTAACAACCATCGAGCGCTTCATCCTGGACCAGGAGGACCGTTATCCCGAGGCTACGGGAGAGCTGTCCAATCTTCTCTATGACATCTGTCTGGCCGCCAAGATCATTGCCGCCTCGATAAGGCGGGCGGGCCTGGTCAACATCCTGGGCACGGCCGGTGTGCAGAACGTCCAGGGCGAGGAGCAGCAGAAGCTCGACATCTTTGCCACCGAGACCCTGAAGAACTGTCTGAAGCACACCGGAAGGGTGTGTGTGATGGGCTCGGAGGAAGACGA
>JALYPB010000220.1 GCA_030856585.1 Gemmatimonadota bacterium
CTGCCGGAGTTTTTGAGCTTTGTCTCGGCAGTGGACCTCGTGGTGCTCGACCCCAGCGTACTGCTGGATCTCTCCGCAGCCGATCGCCTGTCACTAATAGACGACCTTCAGATGCGGAGCCGGCCGGGAGGAATTCACGTGTTGCTGCCGACCTGCAAGGCCATCTCACGGGACGCGCTTCGTTCGATGTATCAGGGGTGGACCCAGGAAGAAGATCCCAAACGCCGCCGGCGACCGGCGGAAAGCCGCCGTCAGGATGGATTGGTCCTCTGCAAGCCCGCGTGTCCCCCCGACACGGCCTGACGCTCGGTATCCCGAGTCCAAGCGACACGCGCAGCTGATATCCTCCCCGTAAACCCCTGACATTACATTAGTTACACTGCCGCCGCCGGCGGCATGAACGGTGCACCTCTCCCCGGGCGTAAAGGTTACTTCCCCGAGTGCGAGGAGCAGCCCGTGACCAGTCTTCCGCTGTCCGCCGCGTCAGAGCCTCTCGGCATCGTGATCAGGAGCGGGGCTCCCAAGCCCAAGCCGGTACGGTTCTGGGCTTACCTGTGGGCCACAGATGATGAAGACGCCATGGATCAGCACTGGCACCAGCGGGTCCCCGCCGAGCACGCCGCCTAGTCAGACCCGAATAGCCTGCGGGCGCGCGGCGCGCCGAAACGCCCCCGGACTTCGGTCCGGGGGTGTTTGTATTTGCCCACTAAACCCCTTGCACCACACCAATTTCCCGTCTAAACTCGAATTACCTTGCTACTTCCCCCAACCGGTTGCTCATGCCGACCCTTACGCTGAACGGCACATCCGTCTCTTTCCAGCCCGGGGAGACGATCCTTGAGGCCGCCCGCAAGGTCGGGGTCGACATCCCCACCCTGTGCTGGTACCCCAAGCTGCCGATAGTGGGCAACTGCCGGATCTGCCTGGTTTCGGTCACGGGACAGAACAAGCTGATGCCGGCCTGCGCGACTCCCGCCGCAGATGGCATGGTGGTGGACGTCGAGTCGCCACCGGCGGTGGAGAACCGGCGGAGCGTGCTCGACTTTCTGTTGGAGCGCTATCCCGGCGAGCACCTGGCTAACGGGGGACGGGAGCATCCCCGGAATGAGTTCGAGCGCTACGTCGTCCAGTACGACGTGCCGGTCCGTACTCATCACGACCTGCCGCTCCGCACCGGGGATGAGCGTCCCGGCGATGTGATGATCCAGCACGATATGAGCACCTGCATCCTCTGCACCCGATGTGTGCGGGCGTGCGAGGACATCCAGGAGGTTGGCGTTCTGGACGTCGGGCAGCGGGGGGAGCACGCGCAAATCATCGTCGGGGGAGACGGCGATCCCGATCATGCCGGCTGCACCTGGTGCGGCGAATGCGTTCGCGTCTGTCCCACCGGCGCCATCTTCGAGTTCATCCCCCATCAGCGATTCGGTGCCGAGGCGCTTCGCGCCCCGGACAAGGTGGTGCGGTCGGTGTGTCCCTACTGCGCCGTGGGGTGCCAGCTCGACCTTCATGTCAAAGACAACACCCTCATGCGGGTGACGTCACCCTGGATCGAAGAGGACACCCCCAACCAGGGCTCCACCTGCGTCAAAGGCCGGTTCGGGTACGACTTCACCCAGCACCGGGACCGCCTGACCACGCCCCTCATCCGCAAAGGTTGGATGTGTCAGGACGGGGAGTGGACCTGGAGCGGTGAATGGCCCCGGCGCCGTGAAGGGCCCTGGCTCACCATCGAGGAGATGGGCGACAAGAAGAAGCCGCGACCACCCCTGCGTCAGATCGGCAAGCCACCGCTGACCGGACTGCCGCCAAGCGACGACGATGTCCGCGATCGGGTCGCGACCCCAGCCGGGTGGTATAGTGCGTTTCGTGAAGCCACCTGGGACGAGGCACTTAGTCTGGCCGCCCAGCAGATCCGTCGCATCAAGCACGAGCATGGACCCACGGCGCTGGGCGCACTCTCTTCCGCCAAGTGTACCAACGAGGACAACTACGCATTCATGCGGATGATCCGCGCCGCGTTCGGAACCAACAGCGTCGACCACTGCACCCGCCTTTGTCACTCGACCTCGGTGGCGGCCATG
>JALYPB010000241.1 GCA_030856585.1 Gemmatimonadota bacterium
CTTCAGGCCCGCTTCCGATGCCGGGCCTGTAGCCGCTCGTCGCTCGGCACGAGTCTGCTCCGGGATACCCGGGTGGGACTCCCGTTCGCCACTGGCGGCTCCCTGACCAACCTCAGCGGCGAGCTGAATGGCGGGTTCCTGGGGGGCACCGGCAACTATCGCAAGGTCGATCTCGAGGGCCGTTGGTATGCGCCGCTCGGAACCATGGGAGGCGGCGGCCAGCTGGGGGCTGGTGTTCAGTTCGTCCTCGGCCTGAGTGCCAAATCCGGCTTTATCTTTGGCGATGCGGGACCCTTCTTTACCGAGCTGTACTCCCTCGGCGGGGTTCAGTACGGCGTCCCGTTGCGCGGCTATGATGAATTCTCGATCACGCCGAATGGGTTCGACCCGTCGGCCGGGGGTAATAACGCGGCCAGCCCGGACGCCTTCGGCAAGGCATACTCCGCGTTTACCATCGAGGCAGGCGCCAGAATCAGCCAGGCGCTCTACGTCAGCTCCTTCTTCGACGCGGGCAATGTCTACCGGAGCGCACGGCAGTGGGATCCGACGCGGTTGTTTCGCGGAGCAGGGTTCGGCGCCGCGGTGATTTCTCCTCTGGGACCGATCGGGATAGATCTGGGTTACGGCTTCGACCGGGTGGATGTCAACGGGCGCCCAAAGCCCGGCTGGCAGCTCCACTTCAAGCTGGGCAATTTCTTCTAAGCAGGACGCACCTTTAACTGGAGTGAAGCATGAAGCTTGCCGTCGTAATAGCCTGGGTTGCGTTGATCGCCGTGTCCGCAGCAGGGCCGGAGTCTGTGGCAGCCCAGCAGGGTGGGAGCAAGATAGCCTACGTGAACACCCAGGCGGTGCTCAAACAGACGCCCGGATACGTCAAGGCGGAGTCGACGTTCACCAAGGAGCTGGAGACCTACCGGGTGGAGGTGCAGAAACTTCAGGCCACGCTCGACTCGGCGGCCTCCGACTTCGATCAGCAATCGGTGATGCTGAGTCCAACGCAGCGGGCCGCGAAGCGCAAAGACCTTCAGGGCCAGCAGCAGAAGCTGGAACAGCGCACCCAGGAGCTGCAGCAGCGAGCGGCCACCCGGGAGCGTGAGCTGCTGGACCCCATCCAGAGCAAGGTCAATAGCGTCATCGAAGGGGTTCGAGCGGCGGGGAACTACGCCATCATCTTCGACGTGAGTGCGCCGAACAACGGCATCGTCACGGCGGACAAGTCGATCGACCTGACTCAACGCGTGATTCAGCAGCTCAAAGCGGGTAGCTGATCTCGTGACATCCGGGAGCCTTACCGCGCGGGCGGTCGCCGACCTGGTCGGTGGCCGCCTGCTTGGCGATGGGGGCATCCGGATTAACCGGGTACGGCCGCTGGACCGGGCCGGCCCGGACGCACTCTCCTTCGCGGTGTCGGTCCGCTACGCAGCAGACCTGGACAGCTCCAAGGCGGGCGCGGTGCTGGTGCCCGAGGCGTTGGCCGCGGGAGCGGGGCCGGCAACTCGCATTGTGGTCCCCGACCCCTACGGCGCACTTGTCCGGGTACTGCACGCGTTGTATCCCCGGGAATCCCCTGAAGCCGGCGTGGATCCAACCGCGCGCATCGGCGCCGGTGCCGTCATCGGCGCTGACGTCTCCATCGGGCCCTATGTCGTACTGGGGAAGAACGTGCAGGTCGGCGCGCGCTGCCGCCTGGCACAGGGTGTCTCGGTTGGAGATGGCGTGGTGATCGGAGACGACTCTGTCCTGGGACCCGGCGTCGTCTGCTGTCCCGGCACTCGCATCGGCAGCCGCGTCGTGCTGAAGGCAGGCGCCGTGCTCGGCGGTGATGGGTTCGGTTATCTCTCCGATGGCAAGGGACACACCCGAATCCCGCACGTGGGAGGCTGCATCCTGGAGGATGAAGTCGAGGTGGGCTCCAACACCTGCATCGATCGCGGCAGCATCGACGATACTGTGGTGGGTCGCGGCACCAAACTGGACAACCTGGTTCAGGTGGGGCATAACGTCCGGATCGGCGAGCGTTGCCTCATCATGGCCGGTGTCGGGATTGCGGGGAGCACGCGGGTTGGGAACGACGTCATCCTGGCCGGCCATGTTGGCGTCACCGATCACCTCGCTATAGGCGACCGGGCGCGCATCGCCGCCAAGAGCGCGATCTTCGGCGACGTCCCGGCCGGGGCCTCGTTCAGTGGTCATCCGGCCCGGCCGCATCGCCAGTTTCTGCGGGCCCAGGCGGCCATGTACCGGCTCGCCGCCATCGTGGATGAGCTGGAGCGGCTGGTGCCGGCACGGGCGCCCCGTGGCTAGGCGCACCCTGGCCCAGAGCGCGCGGGTCACCGGCATCGGACTACATACCGGCTCCTCCGCCTCGGCAATATGTCAGGGAGCACCATCGGGTCAGGGTATCGTGTTCCGGCGTACCGATCTCCCGGGCTCTCCGGTGATTCCGGCGCGCCTGAGCGAGGTGCAGTCCACCGAGCGCCGCACCGTCCTGGGACAGGGCGAAACAGTGGTGCAGACCGTGGAGCACGTGCTGGCTGCCGCAGCCGCGCTCCAGATCGACGATCTCACCATTGACCTCGATGGCCCCGAGGCCCCGATCGGTGACGGATCGTTCGCCCCATATCTGACCGCGCTGGAGCAGGCCGGCGTCACCGAGCAGTCGGGCGACCCGGTGGTGTATCGGGTCACAACTGCATCCGAGATTTCCGAGGCCGATTCATCGTACGTGGTCGCGCCTGCCAAGACCCTCCGCCTTACTACAACCATCGAGTGGCCCCATCCTCTTATCGGCCGGCAAACCGGGTCGTATGATATCACGCCCGGTGGCTTCGCCCGGGAGCTGGCTCAGGCCCGGACCTTCGGGTTTCTCCGCGAGGCCGATGCCCTGCGGGCCCGAGGGCTGGCGCTGGGAGCCGCGCTCGAATCCACCCTGGTCCTGTCCGAAGACGGGCTGGTCGGGGGTGCGCTCCGCTGGCCCGATGAATTCGTGCGTCACAAGGCAGGCGACATCCTGGGGGATCTGGCCCTGGCCGGAGGCCGGATACAGGGTCACATCGTGGCCACCAAACCAAGCCATCAGGGCAATATTGCGCTGGCCCGCTGGCTCACCCGCACCGGACAGCGAGACGGAGGAGTTGTGATGGACATCGGGCGGATTCTGGATGTGATCCCTCACCGGTACCCGTTCCTGCTGGTGGACCGGATCATCGAGGTGGAGGGGACCAAGCGGATCGTCGGCATCAAGAATGTGACGATCAACGAACCGTTCTTCCAGGGTCATTTCCCCGGCCATCCCATCATGCCGGGCGTGCTTATCATCGAGGCGATGGCGCAGGTGGGAGGCATGCTGCTCCTCGGTACCATTGAGGATCCGGACCAGAAGGTGGTCTACTTCATGTCGCTCGACAACGTCAAGTTCCGCCGTCCCGTACTTCCCGGGGACCAGCTCCGCTGTGAGCTGGAGATGCTGCAGAACCGGGGACGCACCTGCCGAATGAAGGGCATGGCATACGTCGACGGCCAGGTAGTGGCGGAGGCCGAGATGATGGCGCGGGTGGTGGATCGGTGATTCACCCCAGCGCGCTGATCGACCCTTCAGCCAGACTGGGGACCGGCGTGACGGTGGGACCCTGGGCCATCATCGGCCCCCAGGTGACGGTAGGCGACCGCTGCCGGATCGGTCCCCGGGCCACGCTGCAGCGGAATGTGCGGCTGGCCGAGGACGTTCGAATCGGCGATGGGGCGATCCTGGGGGGGGACCCGCAGGACCTCAAGTACGGCGGGGAAGAGACCTGGGTTGAGGTGGGGCAGGGAACCATCATCCGTGAATACTCAACGATCAACCGGGGAACCGCCGCGACCCTCAAGACCACCGTCGGGGCGCGCTGCTTCATCATGACCTATGTGCACCTCGCCCACGACTGCCACGTCGGCGACGACGTGGTCATCGCCAACGCTACCCAGTGCGCCGGGCACGTCACCATTCACGATCGCGCCATCCTCAGCGGACTCAACGCCGTCCACCAATTCGTCACCATCGGCACCTACGCCTTCGTGGGCGGCGGATCCCGGGTCAACCAGGACATCCCGCCGTATGTGAAGGCCGTCGGCAATCCCATGGAGCTCTACGGTCTCAACTCTCTCGGCCTCCAGCGAGCGGGCTTCTCCGGTGAAACGGTCGCCGCGCTCAAGCGTGCGTACCGGCTCTTCTTCAATTCCGACCTGAACCTGTCGCAGGCAATCGAACGGGCCCGCACCGAGCTGCCGGCGCTCCCCGAGGTTGAGCGCTTTCTCAGCTTCGTCGAATCGAGCGAGCGAGGCGTACCGGCGTGACAGCCAGACTGCCGGTCGGCGTCCTCGGTGTGGGCGCGCTGGGGCAGCATCACGCCCGGCACCTGGCCGGCCTCGATGACGTGCGTCTCGTCGGCGTCCACGACTCAGACCGCGCGCGCGCGGCGAAAATCGCAGGAGAGCTGGGAACGGTCGCCTTCGCAGACGTGGACCAGCTGCTCGCGCAGGTGGAAGCGGTCACCATCGCCGTGCCAACCCCCGCGCATGCCGAGGTTGGACTCCGGGCGCTCAGGCGTGGCGTGCCGGTCCTCATGGAGAAGCCGCTCTCAGCCACACTGGCCGAAGCCGACGACCTGATCGCGGAAGCCAGACGG
>JALYPB010000256.1 GCA_030856585.1 Gemmatimonadota bacterium
ACATGGCACGGCTGTCGGAGCCGGACGCCATCTCGATCTGCGTGCCGACCCCGCTCTCAAAGTTCAAGGACCCTGACGTCAGCTTCATCGTGGCAGCCACCGAGGCGGTGAAGAAGCGGCTGCGGCGGGGGCAGGCCATCGTGCTGGAGAGCACGACCTATCCCGGTACCACGCGGGAGATCATGCTGCCCGCCCTCGAAAGCACGGGGTTGAAGGTGGGGCAGGACTTCTTCCTGGCCTTCAGCCCGGAACGGGTGGACCCAGGGAACGGGAACTACGGCACCCGCAACACACCCAAGGTCGTAGGGGGAATCACCGCCGACTGCCGGGCGGTGGCAGTGGCGCTCTACCAGCCTGCGATCGACACTCTGGTCCCGGTATCCACGACGGAGGCGGCGGAGCTGGTCAAGCTCCTGGAGAACACCTTCCGGAGCGTGAATATCGGGCTGGTGAACGAGATGGCTATCGTCTGCGACAAGCTCGGGGTCAACGTCTGGGAAGTGATCGAGGCCGCCGCAACCAAGCCATTCGGCTTCATGAAATTCCTGCCTGGCCCCGGGCTGGGTGGTCACTGCATTCCGATCGATCCTCACTACCTTGCCTGGAAGATGCGGGGGCTCAACTACAAGACCCGGTTCATCGACCTTGCGGGCGAGCTGAATACCGAAATGCCCATGTTCTGGGTCCGGAAGCTGTCCGAGGCGCTCAACGGCCAGGGAAAGGCGGTGCAGGGGGCCTCGGTCCTGGTGCTGGGCGTAGCCTACAAGCGGAACATCGAGGACATCCGGGAGAGTCCCGCCCTCGACATCATCCGGCTGCTCGAAGGGCAGGGTGCCCGGGTGAGCTACTTTGACCCCCACGTGCCCCGCTTTCGCGAGGACGGGCAGGAGTTCCGTTCAGTGGAGCTGACACCGGAGGTGGTGGCCGCGGCCGACTGCGTCATGGTGGTCACCGATCATTCCGCGGTGGACTATCGGATGATCAAGCGCCACGCGAGGCTCGTGGTCGACACGCGCAACGCACTACCGAAAGAGGCTTGACATGCACGTGGCGGTGATCGGAAGCGGTTACGTCGGGTTGGTGGCCGGGGCCTGCCTGGCTGAGACGGGTAACGACGTTACCTGTGTGGATGTCGATGCGGACAAGATCGCGCGGTTGCAGCGGAACGACGTGCCGATCTACGAGCCCGGCCTCGAGCCGATGGTGAAGCGCAACCAGGAAGAAAAGCGGCTGACGTTCACCACCGACATCGGTGCGGCCATTCGGAGCTCCCGGGTCATCTTCATCGCGGTGGGAACCCCGCCCGGCGAGGACGGCTCCGCCGACCTGAAGCACGTCCTGGCGGTGGCCCGCGATGTGGGTCGCCACATGAACGAGCCCAAGATCGTGGTCACCAAGTCCACCGTCCCGGTGGGCACCGCCGAGAAGGTGCGTGCTGCGGTCAAGGCGGAAACCGACATTCCCTTTGCGGTGTGCTCCAATCCGGAGTTCCTCAAGGAGGGAGCCGCGATTGAGGATTTCATGAAGCCGGATCGCGTCGTGGTCGGGGTGGACAACGATGAGGCACGCGACGTGATGGGGGAGCTGTATGCGCCCTTTACCCGCCAAGGCGGGAACCGGGTCCTCTTCATGGATATCGCGTCCGCCGAGGTCACGAAATATGCGGCCAATGCCATGCTGGCAACCCGCATCTCGTTCATGAACCAGATCGCCCTGTTCTGCGAGCTGGTCGGGGCCGACGTCAACAGTGTTCGGCTGGGGATCGGATCCGACCAGCGAATCGGCCGGGCCTTCCTGTATCCCGGGCCGGGGTACGGTGGCTCCTGCTTTCCCAAGGATGTGAAGGCGCTGATCCGTACTTCAGACGAGCTGGGTCTCTCACTCGACGTCCTCAAGGCGGTCGAGGAAGTCAACGAATGCCAGAAGCTGGTAGTGCTGCAGAAGACGCTCCGCTATTTGGGCCAGGACCTCAAGGGCAAGATCATCGGCCTCTGGGGACTGGCGTTCAAGGCCGAGACCGACGACATGCGGGAGAGCCCGACGATCCCGCTCATCGAGGGTCTCCTCGCGGCCGGTGCCCGGGTGCAGACGCATGATCCCAAGGCAACCGACTCGGCCCGGGTGATCTTCGGTGATCGCGTGATGTACGCCGCCGATCCCTACAGTGCCGCCCACGGCGCCGACGCGCTGATCGTCATGACCGAGTGGCTGGTGTACCGGAACCCCGACTTCGAGCGAGTCCGCAAGCTGCTTCGGCGTCCCCTGCTCATCGATGGGCGCAATCTCTACGAGCCGGAGAAGATGGCCAGCCTTGGCTTCGAGTATCACGGGATCGGCCGGGCGCGGCGGTGACTCGAGTCCTGGTGACGGGGGCTGCGGGCTTCATCGGCTCCCATCTCGTCGAGGCTCTTTCCGCGCGGGGAGACGAGGTCGTGGGGATCGACAATTTCGATCCCTTCTACCCGCGGGCAATGAAGGAACAGAATCTGGCGGAGGTCGGTAAACCGAAAGGGTTCTCGTTCCGGGAGCAGGACATGCTCGACGTGCCCGCTCTGCGCGCCCTCCTCACGCCAGAGACCCTGATCGTTCATCTGGCCGCCAAGGCAGGAGTGCGCCCCTCGCTGGCTGATCCGGTGGGATACGCCACCGCCAACGTAACCGGCACCGCGGCGGTGCTCGAAGCCGCACGCCAGGCCGGTGTCAGCCGGATCGTCTTCGGCTCGTCCTCGTCGGTGTACGGCGACAGTACGCCAGTGCCGTTCAGAGAGGATGCCGTGGCCACCGTCCCCGTGTCGCCCTACGCGGCGACCAAGCGCGCCGGGGAGCTGTTTCTGGGCTCGGTTGCTCCCATCTATAAGTTGAGGGCCGCCTCACTTCGCTTCTTTACCGTGTACGGCCCCCGGCAGAGACCCGACCTCGCCATTCACGCCTTTACCCGGAAAATGGTCGAAGGCCGTACGCTGACTCTGTTCGGCGACGGTACCCAGGCGCGGGACTATACCTACTGCGACGACATTGTGGCCGGGATTCTTGCGGCCGCAGACTGGACCGACAGCGCACCCATCGGGGTCGAGACGTTTAATCTCGGTGGTAGCCGGTCCATTCCAACCGAGGCCATGGTCGCCCAGATCGCTGATGCCCTGGGCATCAAACCCAGGATCGAATGGGCTCCGATGCAGCCTGGAGACGTGCAGCAAACCGCTGCCGACCTGACCAAATCCGGCGCCGTACTTGGTTATGCGCCGAAAACACCGTTCCCCGAAGGAATTCGCCGGTTCATTCGATGGTTTCGGGAGGCCTATGGCCGGGCAGACTGAGCTCCTGCTGGCGCGCGCCCGGGAGCGATTCGTGGTGCAGGACTATTACGGCGCCGTACACCTGCTCGAGTCGGTGGTGGACTCCGGACGTGCATTCGCCGACGTCCATCATCTTCTCGGCGTTTCGCTCTCCCTGCTCGGTCAAGCCGAGCGGGCACTGGCTGAGCTGGGACGCGCGCTGGAGCTCAACCCTCACTACGTCGAAGCTTTGATTCACCAGGGGCTGGTGCTCAACGAGCTGGGCCGGACCGACGAGGCGCAGGACGCGTTCGGCGACGCGGCCCGGCACCTCGCCAAGCCAACGGCTGGCCTCCCCGCGCCGGTTGCGGCCCAACTGGCCAACCGGCACGCCGAGCTGGGCGAGACGTATGCCAGCGCCGGGGCTCTCGACCGCGCGATCGGGCAGTATGAGGCTGCACTCGAGCTGGGTCCCGAGTTCCACGACCTGCGGTACCGCATGGCCCGACTGCTGCTCGAGGCTGGCCGACCCCTCGAAGCACGGGAAGCCCTCGAATCGGTCGTCGGTGCGCGGCCGAATTTTGTGGATGCGGAGGCCGCGCTGGGCCTCGCTCACTACCTCTCGGGTGACGCCGGAGGGGCCCGCTCGGTGTGGGAGAGCTGTCTGGCTCGCCGTCCGGAAAATGCCCGGGTCGAGGCTTACATCGCGATGCTCTCTCGGGCGGGTCAGTGAGGCCGGAATGTCTTCCGGGGCTCATGACGCTGGTTCTGCTGGCGGGCTGTGGCCGGGCCGGCGATCACGAGCGCGAGGGGGACAAGTTCTACGGTGAAGGACGCTACGCCCAAGCCCTCGCTCAGTATCGGCTCGGGTTGGAGAAAGATCCTGACGCCCGCCTGTGGGCCAAGGCCGGGGCCGCGGCGCTCCGCACCGGCAACCTGGACGTTGCCTCCGATGCCTACCTGCGGCTTGCCGCCGAAGACCCCACCCGCGCAGAGGAAGCGGCGGAAGGGCTCGAGTCGGTAGCCCGCGCGGCCGAACGCGCCGGCGATGCGCCGCGACTCCAGGCTGCAGTCGTGGGGATGGGCGCTATCGCTCCCGACCGATCCACGGGCCGCTATGCCCTGGATCTGATCCGCCGGTCCGGTGCGGAGGCAACCGACCTCGTGGCCGTGCTCCCTGGAGCCATCGCGGTGGCGCCCGATCCGGAAACGGTGGACTCGCTCCTCGTGGTCTACGGGACCGCTCTTCGGGAGACCAGCGGCTGTGGCGAGGCTCTCCCCGCATTTCAGGCGAGCCTTCGGCGCACCAGGCTGGCCGCCCTTCGTTCCCGTGCCGAGGAAGGTGTCGCCGGCTGCTCGCTGGCGCTGGGACTTCGCTCGGAGGCCACCGGAATGCCGGAGGATGCAGCTCTGTGGTTTGCCGCCGCGATCCGGATCGATTCGGGCACCACTGTGGGCCGCCGCGCGCTGGTGGGGTACGGCGACGCCCGGCTCCGGCTGGGCGACAGTGTTGCAGGGGTTCTGGCCTATAGGGCGGTGGTGTCCGATGCGGTGCAGTCCGATTCGATCCATCAAATGGCCGAGGACCGGCTCGAAGGCCTCCGCGGCTCGGCGCCGTTCGATTCCGCCCGAATCATCCTGCGATGACATACCGCTGGTGTTTTTGCCTCGTCGCGCTGGCCGCAGCGTGCGGGGGCGGACGCGCGGCGGCCAACCCCACGATATCGCCGTCGTCGGCCGCGCCGAGTGAGAGCGCCTTACCCGCGACAATCGACTCGCTCTGGAGCCGCGCGGAAGCAGCCGCGCGGCAGGGGAAGTGGGGTGACGCGGAAAAGCTGATCGAGCGGGTGCTCCTCGAGGTCTCCCCCGGGGATCCGCGCATTCCACAGGCGCACTACTGGCTGGGAGAGGCGTATTTCGCCCGCGGCCGGCACCTGGAAGCGGCCCGCGAGTTTCGGAAGGCGTCGGACGAAACACCGAACCACCCCCTGGCCCCCGAGGCGCTGCTGCGGGTAGGCGACGTGTATGCGGACCTCTGGCGCCGTCCCGAGCTCGATCCAACGTACGGCCAAACTTCCCTGGCCACGTACCAGGAACTGCTCAACCGATATCCGGGAAGCAGCGCGGCCAAGCGGGCCCAGCTCCGGATTGCGGAGCTGAATGAGCGTTTCGCCTATAAGACGTACCGGGCCGCAATCTTCTATTACCGGCTGAAGGCGTACGACTCGGCAATCCTCTATCTGAAGGATCTGATCGCCAACTATCCCAAGTCGACGGTGGCACCCGAGGCCCTGGTGAGGCTGGTCCGGGCCTACAAGACCCTGGGATATCGGGAGGACGTCCAGGAGACCTGCGACTACATCCGTCGGTTCCATCCCAAGGCGCCCGGCGCGCGCGAGGTCTGCCCGACGGACTCCACCGGGGCCTGAGCCGGATGATCGGCCTCTTCGGGGGGTCGTTCGATCCCGTACATCACGGCCACCTGATCGTGGCAAAGGTCGCGGCCGAGAAGCTGGGACTCGACGCCCTGCGCTTCGTCCCGGCGCGGGAACAGCCCTTCAAGGTCGGCCGCCACCGCACCTCAGCTGAACACCGTGCGGCTATGCTATCGCTGGCGATGGCTGACATGCCGGGTTTCAGCCTCGAGCCCAGCGAGCTGCAGCGGCCCGGGCCCTCCTACACTGTCGACACTCTGAGACATCTGCGTGAGCGCGAGCCCGGTGCGGAATTCGTGCTGCTCCTCGGTGCCGACGCGGCGGCCGACCTTCCCGCCTGGAGGGAGGCCGGCCAACTACGGGACCTGGCCCGAATCGCGGTTTTCGCCAGGCCGGGGACGCCGGTAGCGGATTCGCCCTGGATCTCGGCCGTGATCGAGGTGCCGGCCATTGATATTTCGGCTACCGAGGTCCGCCAAAGAGCGTACCAGGGGCTATCAATCCGCTACTGGGTCCCCGATCTCGTCGCGGAGTACATCACCACACACCGGTTATATTTGGACCCAGAATGATCAAGACACTGATGACCTCGGTCTTCGGCACGCGGTTCGACCGGGAGCGCAAGCGCATTCAGCCGATCGTGGACCAGATTCACGCCCACGAGGAACGACTGAAGCAGTTGGACGAGTCCGAGCTCAAGGCCCGGACGCCTCGCTTCCGGGAACGTCTGGCTGAGCGTATCGGCGCCCTGAAGGCCGAGCTGGAGGAGGTTCGGGAGGCCAAGCACGCCTGTGCCGACCCGGTCGAGCGGGACGAGCTCGAGGGTCGATTCCAGGATCTGGAAAGGCACTACAAGAAGGAGCTCGCCGCCAGTCTGGATGAGCTGCTTCCCGAGGCCTTCGCCACCGTGCGCGAGGCCTGCCGGCGCCTGCTCGGCACCACCGTCCAGGTAACCGGCCGAGAACTGGTCTGGGACATGGTGCCCTACGACGTCCAGCTCATTGGCGGCGTCGTTCTGCACCAGGGCAAGATTGCGGAGATGGCCACCGGCGAGGGGAAGACCCTGGTGGCCACCTTGCCGCTTTACCTCAACGCCCTGGCCGGCCGGGGCGCTCACCTGGTCACGGTCAACAACTACCTGGCCCGGCGGGACTCGCAGTGGATGGGCCACGTCTTCAGGTATCTGGGACTCGGCGTTGCCTGCCTCGACGACACCGAGCCTTCCTCGCCGGAGCGCCGCGCGGCCTACCTCGCCGACATCACCTACGGTACCAATAACGAGTTCGGCTTCGATTACCTGCGCGACAACATGGTCTTCTCGGTCGACCAGCGGGTCCAGCGGGAGCACGCGTACGCCATTATCGACGAGGTGGACTCCATCCTCATCGACGAGGCCCGGACCCCGCTCATCATCTCGGGGCCGGTGGGGAACGAGACCGACGAGAAGTATGCCCAGTTCAGCCGCCAGGTGGCCGAGCTCGTCCGGAAGCAGACCGGAGTGGTCAACACGCTGCTGGCCGAGGCCGAGAAGCTCCTGGAGGACCCCAAGACCCGGAACGATGCGGCTTTGAAGCTGTACCAGGCCCGGCTGGGCATGCCGAAGAACAAACGGCTGCTCAAGATGCTGAACGAGACGGGAACCAAGCAGCTGGTTCAGCGGATGGAGCTCGACGCCATCGCCGATCGCAAGCTCCCCATGAAGCAGCAGCGCATGAGGGATCTCGAAGACACGCTCTACTTCGTGCTGGACGAGAAGGGGCATTCTGTTCATCTGACCGACCGCGGCTCAGAGGCCATGTCGCCAAACGAGCCGGAACTGTTCCTGGTGCCGGACATCTCGGAGGAGATCCACGCCATCGACCGTGACCCGGCACTGTCTGCCGTGGAGCGGATCGAGCGGCGCCGGCAAGTTGAATCCGACTACGCCATCAAGAGCGAAAAGCTCCACATCATTCACAAGCTGTTGCAGGCCCACGTCCTCTACGACAAGGAAGTGGACTACCTGGTGCAGGAGGGCCAGGTGATGATCGTGGACGAGTTCACCGGACGGGTGATGACCGGGCGGCGCTGGGCGGACGGACTGCACCAGGCGGTCGAGGCCAAAGAAGGGGTGCAGGTCAAGGGAGAAACCCAAACCTTCGCCACCATCACTATTCAGAACTACTTCCGGATGTACGACAAGCTGGCGCGCATGACCGGAACGGCGGAGACCGAGGAGACCGAGTTCTTCCAGATCTACGGTCTCGACGTGAATGTGATCCCGACTCACCGGCCCATTCGGAGACTCGACCAGGCCGACCGGATCTACAAGACCCGGAAGGAGAAGCACGACGCGATCATGAACGAGGTCGAGCGGCTCCACGGGCTCGGCTGGCCGGTCCTGATCGGCACGGTGAATGTGGATGTCTCCGAGACCCTCTCGCGCCAACTCAAGCGCCGGGGGCTGAAGCACGAAGTGCTCAACGCGAAGTACCACCAGCGCGAGGCGGAGATCGTAGCAGGGGCGGGCCAGAAGGCGGCGATCGTGATCGCGACCAACATGGCTGGCCGGGGCACCGACATCAAACTGGGCAAGGACCTCGATCTGGCGGAGCCGGAGGCCGGGCTTCAGATCATCGGAACCGAACGCCACGAATCGCGCCGCATCGACCGGCAGCTCCGGGGGCGGTCGGGCCGCCAGGGAGATCCGGGGCAGACCATCTTCTTCCTCTCCCTGGAAGACGACCTGATGCGGCTCTTTGGTTCCGACCGGATTGCCCGGTGGATGGACAAGAGCGGGGCGGAGGAGGGAGAGGTCATCACCGGCGGTCTGGTGACCCGGGCCATCGAGCAGGCACAGAAACGGGTCGAGCTGCAGAACTTCCAGCAGCGAAAGCGGCTGCTCGAGTACGATGACGTGATGAATCAGCAGCGCGAGGTCATCTATTCGCTGCGGCTGTTCGCGCTGGAGCGGGGTGAGGAGCTGAAGGCTGAGGCCCGGCGGATGATCGAGCTGGCGCTGGAGCGGGCGGTTAATCAGTTCCTGGCCACCGCCACCAGCCCCGAGGAATACGACCGGGGCGGCCTGCGCGAGGCGCTCACGCTCCAGTACCTCGTCACCGTGGATGCCATTGTCGATGGCGACGCCACGCCGTCTATCGATCGCATGGCCGAAGTGGCCCGGGCTGAAGGGGAGGAAACGTTCCGTCGCAAGATCGAGTACCTGGGAGACTTCGGAAAGAAGATCGGCATCCCCGAGGTAGACAGCCAGGTGCTGTCACAGGTGATGCTGTCGGTCCTCGACGAACGCTGGAAGGACCACCTCTACGACCTCGATCAGCTGCGCAACGCCATTCAGTACCGCGCCTGGGGCCAGAAGGATCCCCTGGTGGAGTACAAACGCGAGGCCTTCGAGATGTTCGAGGACCTGATGCACGACATCCAGTCCACATTTACCGAGCGCTTCTTCAAGATTCAGGTCAGCGCCGATCCTCCGCCGCCGGAGCCTCGGGCCCGCCGGGCTCCCCTTCCAGCACCGCCGGCTCCGGAGCCAGTGGGAGCCGACGACCTCTTCGCCGCGCCTTCGCGCCGGGTAGCCTCGCCCCCGCCGGTTGGACCCGCGGTCAACAGCTCGCTGGGTCCGGTCGGACGCGCGACGGCGGCAGTTCCCGAGGTTGGCCGGAACGATCCCTGTCCCTGTGGCTCGGGGAAGAAGTACAAAAAGTGTCACGGAGTGGGCCGCTAGCCTGCACGTAACTTTCGGCGCTTCCGTGTGATGGTAATGGTTATCGGGTAGGCTTGGATCAGCGTATCCTCATCCATGTCCCTACCCGTTTCTGTGCTCGCTCAGGCCGACCGCCCCCGTGAGCGGCTCTGGGCCCTTGGCCCCCCCGCGTTGACGACTGCCGAACTTCTCGCCATCCTGTTAGGTACGGGAGGAGGCGGTCAGGACGTCCTGGCGCTGGCCTCCCGGCTGCTGGAAGTCAGCGAAGGCTCCCTCCGCCGCCTGGCCCGGAGGCCCAGCGCCGAGCTGCTCCGGGCGCCGGGCATCGGTCCAACGAAGGCCGGACGTCTCCTGGCCGCCTTTGAACTGGGTGCTCGCGCGGCCCGGGAGGAGCGTCCGGCGGTGCAGCGGATCCGGGAACCGGAGGACGTCAGCCGGCTGTTCGGGGATCGGCTGCGCGACCTGCAGGTCGAGGAGTTTCACCTGCTCGCGCTGGACAGCCAGAGTCAGGTGCTACGTGACGTGCTCATCACCCGTGGGTTGTTGAACAGCTCGCTGGTGCATCCGCGCGAAGTGTTCCGGGCTGCTATCGCCGAGGCGGCGGCCGGCATCATCGTAGTGCACAACCATCCCAGTGGCGATCCGACCCCGTCGGCCGAAGACCGGGCGGCCACCAGGCAGCTGGTATCGGCTGGCCAGCTGCTCGATCTGCCTGTGTACGACCATGTGATCATTGCTGGAGACCGATTCGTGAGCTTTGCAGCTGCAGGACTTCTGTGACCGGCACCTTGCCCGCTCTCGCCCCTGACCTGAGGGCCGTGCTCGAGCGCCACGCCGACCGCCTCGACCTGGAGCTGGTCGACCGGGCGCTCCGCTTCAGCGCGCGAGCCCACCGGGGGCAGAAGCGCATGTCGGGCGAGGACTTCGTTTCGCACACCATCGCCGTAGCACTGATCCTGGCCGAGCAGCTGCTGGACAGCACCACCATCGTGGCGGCACTGCTGCATGACGTAGTCGAGGACTCGGACGTGCGGATGGAGGACATCGCCCGCGAGTTCGGTCCGGAGGTGGCGGGGATCGTGGACGGCCTCACCAAGATCTCCAGCCTCACTTTCCACTCCTCGGCGGAGGAGCAGGTCGAGAATTATCGGAAGCTCCTGCTCTCCATCGCCAAGGACGCCCGGGTCATCATCATCAAGCTGGGCGATCGGCTCCACAACATGCGGACGCTGGAGCACCTGCAACCGGAACGCCGGACGCGGATAGCACTGGAGACACGGGAGATCTACGCGCCTCTGGCCCACCGCTTCGGCATGGCGGGCATCAAAGCGGAGCTGGAAGACCTGGCGTTCAAGTTCCTGGAGCCGGAGGAGTACCGGGACCTGGCCGGGCAGGTGGCAGCCAAGCGGGCGGCCCGCGAGCAGACCATCCTCAAGCTCAAGACCCCCCTCGACATCGAGCTGCAGGAAGCCGGCATCGACTGGTTCGAGGTCACCGGACGGCCCAAGCACCTGTGGTCGATCTTTCAGAAGATGAAGAAGCGGGGCAAGGCGTTCGACGAGATCTACGACCTCATGGCTGTCCGAGTCATCGTGCGCTCGGTGCCTGACTGCTATCATGTCCTGGGCATCATCCATCACAACTGGACCCCTATCCAGGAGCGCATCAAGGACTATATCGCCAGCCCCAAGTCCAATGCGTATCAGTCGCTCCACACCACGATCTTCGGTCCGGGCGGACAGCTGTTCGAGGTGCAGATCCGCACCCAGGATATGCATCGCACCGCGGAGTACGGCATCGCGGCCCACTGGGTTTACAAGCGCGATGGGACGCCGGATGAGCTGGACCAGCATCTGGGTTGGTTCCGCCAGCTGCTGGAGCTGCAGCAGGATACGCACAGCCCCGAGGAGTTCCTCGAATTTCTGAAGATCGACCTCTACCAGGACGAGATCTTCATCTTCACACCTCAGGGTGACGTGAAGCGGCTGCCCAAGGGCTCCACCGCAATCGATTTCGCTTTCCACGTGCACACCGAAGTGGGGCTCAAATGCCAGGGCGCCAAGGTGAATGGCCGGATCGCGCCGTTGCATCGGGAGCTCAAGAGCGGCGACACGATAGAAATTCTCACCAGCGCCGCCGCCAAGCCGAGCCGGGACTGGCTGAGTCACGTCCGGACCGCGCGCGCCCGGCAGAAGATCAAGCAGTGGGTCAATCACGAGGAGGAGACGGTCAGCCGGAGCCTGGGCAAGGATATTCTTGCCCGCGAGGTCCGCCGCCGCCGTCTCGATCCGCCCGACGACGCCCGCCTGGACAAGGCTGCGGTTTCTCTCTCCCTCGCCGACGGGCCGGGGCTCGAGATCGCCGTCGGAAGGGGAGACGTGCCCATCGGCCAGGTGATGCGGGCGCTCTATCCCGATCTCCCGGGCGACGAGCTCCAGGAGCCGAAGCCCACGGTCTTCGGTCGGGTGATCGACCGCATCAGGTTGGGCCGCGGGATCAAGATTCAGGGCGTCGATGGGCTGATGGTGCGTTACGCCCAGTGCTGCCAGCCGGTGCCGGGCGACTCGGTGGTGGGATACGTCACTCAGGGCCGGGGAATCTCCATCCACCGCGCCGACTGCCCCAACCTGCTGACGCTGGCGGCCGACGGGCGGCGGGTGGACATTGACTGGCAGGAGACCGCCGGAGAGGCCTTCGCCGTGCGCCTGGCGGTAACCGGTGAGGATCGGCGTGGTCTCTATGCCGACATCATGGAGGCGATCAGCCAGACCGGTACCAACATCCGCGGTGCCGATCTACATACCAAGGACGGATCGGTGTTCGGCACCATCTTCGTCGAGGTGGACAACCTGCCCCATCTCGGCAAGGTGATGAAGGCAGTGCGGCGGGTAAAAGGTGTCACCGAGATCGAGCGACGCGAAGCGCCAGCAAACTAACGGTTGCCAAGGAGAGAGCATGGGGCATGTCGTGCGGATGGGCCTGGCTGTACTGGTTGCCGCAGTTGTCGGGTGCGGTGGCGGCGACACGTCGAAGGCGGGTGTGGCCGCGGCCGCTGCGAGGGACAGCGTCGCCAAGGCCGATTCGGCCCGGGCGGAGGAGACCTCCAAGACCCTGAAGGTCACCAACGTGATGATCGGGAAGCGGATCGGTGAGGGCGGCCGAGTTACCGAGCCGACATTCCAGTTCGAGCCGGTCGACACGGTGTATGTCTCGATCGGCACCGTCGGATCACCCGACAGCGCCGCGTTCTCGGCTCACTGGACCAACCAGAAGGGCGAGGTCATCGACTCATCGACCAGGACGATCAAGCCCAAAGGTCGCGAGAATACCGAGATCCATGCTTTCCGGGCCAAGGGCTGGACGCCGGGCGCCTATAGAATCACGATCTACGCCGATGGCGACTCGGTAGACTCGAAGACGTTTGCGGTGCGGAAGCCGCAATAGTGGCGTATTGGATTCTCAAGACTGATGCCGACAGCTATCCCTTTGATCAGCTCGAGCGCGAGCGGCGTGCAGTCTGGGATGGCGTCACGAACGCGCTCGCCTTGAAGCACATCCGGAGCATGGCTCCGGGCGATACGGCTCTGATCTATCACTCCAATGTGGGCAAGGACCTGGTCGGCCTTGCCCGCATTACCAGCGAGCCCTATCCCGATCCGAAGCGCCAGGACCCGAAGCTGGTGGTCGTGGACCTCGAGGCCGACCGGCGGCTGCCGAAGCCGGTGTCCCTGGCTGCCGTCAAAGCCGATCCCGCGTTCTCCGACCTTGGCCTGGTCCGCATGGCCCGGTTGTCGGTTATCCCGGTTCCCGCAGAGCAGTGGAGAAAGCTTCTGAGCATGGCTGGTCTCGGGTAGTCCGCGGGCCCCGTTCCCGAAGAAATCCCGGCAGTGTATATTCCAGTCTATGAGTAGCCCTCGCTTCGAAGTCGTCGCCCCGTTCCAGCCCGCAGGTGATCAGCCCAAGGCCATACAGGAGTTGACCGCCGGACTCGTCCGGGGTGACAAGTACCAGACCTTGCTGGGCGTAACCGGCTCGGGTAAGACGATGACGCTCGCCCATGTCATCGCCAACTATGGCAAGCCGACACTGGTTTTGTCCCACAACAAGACCCTGGCCGCTCAGCTGTATGGAGAGCTCCGGCAGTTCCTGCCGAAGAATGCGGTGGAGTACTTCGTATCCTACTACGACTACTACCAGCCTGAGGCCTACGTACCCTCGACCGACGTATACATCGAGAAGGACGCGTCGATCAATCAGGACATCGAGAGCCTCCGGCTGAGGGCCACGTCGAGCCTGATGGAGCGGGAAGATGTGGTCATCGTCGCCACCGTCAGTGCCATCTACGGTTTGGGAGACCCGGTGGAGTACCGCAAGCTGATGGTGACGGTTCGCCAGGGAGAGCAGCGCGGCCGGGACGAGATTCTCTCCGAGCTGGTGCGGATCCACTACTCGCGGAACGATGTCGCCTTCGACCAGGGCACCTTCCGCGTCCGGGGCGATTCGATCGAGATCTTTCCCGCCTATGCGGAACAGGCCATCCGGATCGAGCTCTGGGGCGACCAGGTCGAGCGCATCAGCAAGATCAACCCGCTTACTGGAGACACAATCGCCCAGCTGGGCCAGTGCGCCATTTACCCGGCCAAGCACTTCGTGACCCAGCGTCCCACCGTCGAGCGCGCCGTCAAGGCCATTCGCGAGGAGCTCGCCGTCCGGCTGGCAGAGCTGAAAGGCGCGGGCAAGCTGCTGGAGGCGCAACGGCTCGAATCGCGCACGTCGTTCGACGTCGAGATGCTGCTGGAGGTTGGGACCTGCGCCGGCATCGAGAATTACTCCCGCCACCTGAGCAATCGCCTGCCGGGGGAGCGGCCCGCCTGCCTGATCGACTATTTCCCTCCCGACTTCCTGGTCGTGGTGGACGAGTCGCATGTGAGCCTGCCGCAGATCGGCGGCATGTTCAACGGCGATCGGGCTCGCAAGCTGACCCTGGTGGATTACGGCTTCAGGTTGCCATCGGCGCTGGATAATCGTCCGCTCCAGTTCGACGAGTTCATGGCGCTGGCACCCCAGCTGGTCAATCTCTCCGCCACCCCGGGCGACCTCGAGCTCAGACTCTCGGAAGGCGCGGTCGTGGAGCAGATCATCCGTCCCACCGGCTTGATCGACCCGGTGGTGGATGTCCGGCCGGTGCGGGGCCAGGTGGACGACCTGCTGGCCGAGATCCGGCTGCGCGAAACCCTGAGCGAGCGCGTTCTGGTCACCACCTTGACCAAGCGTATGTCCGAGGATCTGACCGACTACCTCCAGCAGGCTGGTGTGCGGGTTCGGTACCTCCACTCGGATATCGACGCCATCGAGCGAATGGAGATCCTGCGAGGCCTGCGGCTGGGTGACTTCGACGTACTGGTGGGCATCAACCTCCTGCGTGAGGGCCTCGACCTCCCGGAGGTGTCGCTGGTGGCCATCCTGGATGCCGACCAGGAGGGCTTCCTCCGGTCGGACCGCTCCCTGGTACAGACAATCGGCCGGGCTGCTCGCCACATCAATGGCAGGGCCATCCTGTATGCCGACCGGATCACCGGCTCGATGCAGCGGGCGCTCGACGAGATGGATCGCCGGCGCGCCATCCAGAAGGCGTACAATGAGGAACACAACATCACGCCTACCTCCATCGTCAAATCGATGGAGCAGGTCCGGCTCTCCACCCACGTGGCGGATGCTCGAACCGAGCGGGTCGAGCCCATGGCGCCGTTGCAGGACCGGCTGGATCTGAAGGATCCGGCCAAGCGCGCGTCGATGATCATCTCCATCGAACGGCAGATGCGGGAGGCCGCGGCCAACCTGGAGTTCGAGGTGGCCGCGCTGCTGCGCGATCAGTTGAACGAGCTCAAGGCGATGGGTGCTCAGGACGTCCGGCGAGGTCCCACGGGCAAGGTTCGCCGGCAGGCGTGACTCACTCACTGACGCTGGCCGAGCTCGATGCTCAGGGAGAGGCCCTCGGCCGGGAGCTGGGTCCCGGGGAGCTAGTCACCTTCGAGGGCGAGCTCGGAGCAGGGAAGACGACGTTGATCAAGGCAGTAGCTCGCGGTCTCGGCGTTACCGGGCCGGCCAGCAGCCCAACCTACGCTCTGGTGCACCGCTATCAGGGGGCCCGGGGACCGGTGTTCCATCTCGATTGTTACCGGCTGCGATCCCCGGACGAAGCGGCCGACCTCGACTGGGAGGGACTTGTCGCCGAGGGAGACGCCATCCTGATCGAATGGCCCGAGCGCGCGGGGGCGTGGATTCCGACACCCACTCGGCGGTTCAAGCTCGTCCACGTGGAAGACCCCGCTCGCCGCGGCCTGGAGTCGGCCTGATGCTGCTGGCTGTCGAAACCGCAACCGACAGCGCCTCTGTCGCACTCGGTCTGCCTGGAGCCGACCCACTGGAGGAGAGCATCGCCGGCGCTCGCCGGCATGCCGCTTCGCTGCTCCCAATGATCCAGTCTCTCCTTCGGCGGGCCGGCGCCTCGCTCGCGGATGTGAGCGGCATCGTTCTGAGCGATGGCCCCGGAAGCTTCACCGGTCTTCGGGTGGGTGCCTCGCTGGCCAAGGCTCTGGTGCACGCCCGGGGCCTGCCACTCTGGGTGGCGCCTTCGCTGCTGGTGCGGGCCGCCGGCGTTGCCCGCGAGGATGCGGTCATTCTCGCCGTGGCAGGCGCCCTTCGCGGCGAGGTGTACGCCGCCGCCTACCGCTTTACCCCGGACCGGATTTACACCGAGCTGGCACCATCGGTCCGGCGCCCGGACGAGCTTGCAGGGCTTGGGCTGGACCCAGCGGTGGTGATTGGGGAGGCGCCTCCCGAGATCGTCGCCGTCCTGGAGGCGTGGACCGGCCGGCGGGTCGTTGGTCCTCCAGATGGCTCGCCCCACGCGAAGCGGCTACTCGGTCTGGTCGGGCGTCCGGGCGGAGCTCGCCTGGTCGAAGCGGTGTCGGAGTGGGAGCCGGTATACGGCAGGCCGGCGGAAGCACAGGCGCGTTGGGAGATGGTTCATGGACGCCCCCTACCGGATTCGGTCGGCAGTCCCGGCTGATGCGGCACCGCTCGTTGCGATCGAGCGCCGCTGCTTCAGCGATCCCTGGAGCGAGACCAGCTTCCGCGAGGCGTTGGACTCTCCCTGGTCGTTCGGGCTGGTAGCTCATAACGGCCGAGGGATCGCCGGCTATCTTATCGCCCGCGAGGTCGCCGGCACCGGAGAGGTTCTGAACCTCGCGGTCTCCCCCGACTTCCGCCGCCGCGGAGTGGCTCGCGCACTCCTCAGTGCCGGGCTCGCCTATCTTCGAAAGCGTCGGGTCGATGAGGTGTTTCTGGAGGTACGAGAGTCGAACCGCTCTGCCCAAGCGCTGTACTTGAGCTCCGGGTTCAAACCGGTGGGGCAGCGCGCCGCGTACTATCGCAATCCCAAGGAGGATGCCATAGTGCTCTGGCTCGCCTTGGAGCATCGTGCGTAGATTGGGTCAATCGGATAAGGCTTTTGATTTGGGCGGGTCTTGCCCTCGACATATCATGCGGGGTTCACCCGCGTGGGAGCAACGCTGAACTCGGGAGGTACATGTGAGTCGGAGTATGAACAAAGCCATCTTGGTCGGGAACCTCGGCGCGGACCCCGAAGTCCGCAGTACCTCGAACGGGTCCCGGGTCGCCACGCTGTCCATCGCCACCAGCCGGCAGTGGAAGGACAAGGCGGGGGAAAAGCAGGAGAAGACGGAGTGGCACCGGGTGGTGTTCTGGAATACCAAGTTTTCCACTCTTGCCGACATCGCGGAGCGCTACTGCAAAAAGGGCGATAAGGTGTACGTCGAGGGAAGCATCGAGTACCGGTCGTGGCAGGATCGTGAGGGACAGACCCGCTACACCACCGAGATCAATGGCCGGGAGCTGATCCTGCTGTCGGGCAAGGGGGATGGGAGCGAGACGTTCTCGGCTCCGAGCAAGGTCGCTGCAGGTGCGGCCGCCCCGAAGGGCAAGGAGTCCTTCGACGACTTCCCCGAGGCATTGGACGCGGAAGACGACGACCTGCCGTTCTAGGCGGGTCAGCGGGGCAGCGGGCAGCGGGGCTGAAAAAATGGAACCGACGGGTGACGGGCGCATTAGCCCGCTTGTTCGGGTGTTGGTTTCCTGTTTCTGCCCTGCCGCCCCGCCGCCCCGCGGCCCTGCTGATAAGCCCGTTCTCCCGCCGATCGCCAGACTCCATTGGTCTGTTCCTGGCGCCGGCACCAGCCGCATAACGTCTTCCTAGATAGTCGGTTAAGCGCCGAGACTGAAGCTGCTTCCCAGTGGCTTTGATCTTGCAACTCGCCACGAGATACCTCGCGTATGGCCGAGTCCTCGTTCTTCACCCGACAGCGACGCCGCTGGGAGATCCCGATGCCGCGTAAGTTTTCCTGCAGTCCAAGCCGGCAGCTTTCACCCCGCCGGGCCCGAGCCCTGGGCTGGCTGGCCGCTCTGAGCTTGGTGGTGCCCGCCACCGCGCTGGCACAGGAGCCGCTGCCGCAGACTCACACCGTACGCAAGGGCGATACCCTCTGGGATCTGGCCAAGCTGTATATCAAGGATCCCTTCCTGTGGCCCGGGATCTATCGGCTGAACACCGACGTGGTGGAAGATCCTCACTGGATCTATCCGGGTGAGGTGTTGAGAATCGCCCCTAACGACAACGTGGCCGCGGTCCCCTCCACCGATAATGTGGCTGCCGCTCCTACTATGGAAACGCCGCCTGCAGCCCAGCCGGCCGACACCACGCCGCTGCTTGGCGGAGACGACTCGACCGAGACGCTTGCCCGCGGTCCTCAGCAGCCGTCCCTGGCTGAATCCGAGTCTGAGAACCGCGCGCCGCTGTTCGAGACCGTGCGTGCCCGCACAGTCACCGAGATTCTCAAGGCCTATACCGATCAGCCGTACCGCCCTCTCCGGCCCAGCGAGTTCTACTCGTCCGGCTTCCTGACCGAGAACCAGCGCCTTCCGTATGGCCGGGTCCTTGGGCCAGTTACGCCGCAGCAGATCAAGGCCTCGAACAGCCGGGCCAACGCCCTGCCGTATTCCACCATCGTCGTGGCTGCGCCGAGAGGCGCTACTTATGAGATCGGCGATACCCTGCTGGTAGCCCAACTCGGCCGGGAGATCGATCCGTTCGGCGAAATCGTGGTTCCGACCGGTCTGGCGCAGGTTACCCAAGCAGTCGACGACCATTACGTCGCCATCGTGATTGGGATGTACGGTCCGATCCGGAACGGCCAGCGGGTTCTGCCGGTTGAGACCTTCTCGCCTGGGGTGGGTATTCGCGCCGTGCCGATTGCCGATGGCATTCGTGGTAGGCTGATTGGTGGTCTTGGCCGCCAGGAGCTGAAGGAACCGCAGATGGTCGTCTTTATCGACAAGGGTCGTGAGGACGGCGTTTCCCGTGGCGACCTCTTCGAGGTGCGTCGTCGGGCCGAGCGGCTCTCCGATGGCACCCTCCGGGTCAACGAGCTGATGGCCACGCTCCAGATCGTGCACGTGCGCGACCACACGGCCACCGCCATTGTCCTGAACGTGATCTCCCCGGATATCCCGCCGGGCACCGATGTCACTCAGGTAGCGAAACTGCCATCCTGAGGAGCGCAGCGGGGCAGGTAACAGCGCGGCAGTGACAGCGCAGGGGCCGATCACCTAGGTGTTCGGCCCTTCTGCTTTTTGCCCTTTGGAAGGCCATCCGGTGTCTCACGGCAAGGGTGCCCCGCTGCCCCTCTGACCCGCTGTTCCCTCCCACAAGCGGTTCCCTACACCCGTGCCCCATCTATATTGCGGGGCACTCCACAGATGCGGTTCTTTTTAACTAACTGGTTGCGGGAGATCGGGATGCCGAGACGTGTAGCATGAGCGGGAAAGTACTGGTGACGGGCGGCGCGGGGTTCATCGGCTCCCATATTGCCGAGGGCTATTTGCGCGACGGGTGGGAAGTGGTGGTGCTCGACGACCTTTCTCGCGGGCAGGAATCCAACGTGCCCAAGGGGGCACGGTTCGTCCGGGCCGATATCCGGTCTCCCGAGGCGCGGCAGACTCTTGCCACCGGGCGCTTCGACGTGCTCAACCATCACGCCGCACAGATCGACGTGCGGGTCTCGGTGGATCGTCCCGGCTTCGACAGCCACATCAACGTGGTGGGCTTCGTCAACCTGCTGGAGGGGGCCGGCGAGGGCGGGGTGAAACGAGTGATCTTTGCGAGCAGCGGCGGCGTGGTCTACGGAGACCCCACCGTCATTCCCACCCCGGAAACAGCGCCCAAGCTACCGATCTCCCCCTATGGCGTGAGCAAGCTTGCGGGGGAGTACTACATGCGCGCGCTGGCCGCGCTGCGCGGCTTCGAGGGCATCGCCCTGCGGTATGCCAACGTGTTCGGCCCCCGGCAGGACCCCAAATCCGAGGCGGGCGTGGTGTCAATCTTCGTATCGCGCCTGTTGGCCGGCCAGCCTCTTACGATCTTTGGAGACGGCCGCCAGACCCGGGACTATGTGTTCGTGAAGGACGTGGCCCGGGCGAACGTCCTGGCGGCCACCGTCCCGATCTCTGTGAATGGCGAGTTCGATGGGCCGGCCTTCAACATCGCCACGTCGGTTCAGCGCAGCGTGCTCGATCTCGCGGCGTCCGTCGGACAGGTCCTGGCGCGAAAGCCGGAGATCGAATTCGACCAGCCCCGTCCGGGCGAGCTGCTCCGCAGCGCCCTCGACGTATCGAAGGCCAGGAAGGTCCTGACCTGGACTCCCCAGTACGTTTTCGAGGACGGACTGCGGGAGCTGGTTGACTGGTTCAAAAAGGAGGCTCGGTGATCCTGCAAGCCGGCGGTGCGGTCCCGCAGTCGTCGCTGGAGCTGGTGCTCTCCGCCAGCCCCGAAACCAAGGTCGTCCTTGCAATCCTCACCGTCTTCTCACTGGTGTCGTGGTTCATCATCATCCTGAAATGGTGGCAATTCCGAAAGCTCAATCGCCAAGCCGATCGCTTTTTCAAGGAGATGGAGCGGGCCACCCGGCTACAGGATGCCTACAAGGCCGTGATGAAATTGCCGCCGTCGCCCTACAACCGGCTGTTCCGGGAGGCAATCACGTTCTATTCCGAGCTCCGGCCGGGGGCGCTCCGAGAGGATCGAGACGCCGATCGCAGCTCGCTCAGCATGACTCAGCTGGAGGCGCTGAAGATGGTGCTGGGCAAGGAAGTCGCGGCGGAACGGGACCTGCTGGGACACTACATTCCCTGGCTGGCAACCATCGGGTCGGTCGGCCCGCTGCTGGGTCTGACCGGGACGGTGTTCGGAATCATGAGTGCCTTTATCGGCATCGCCTCAAAGGGCTCGGGCAACCTCGCTGCGGTGGCTCCCGGTGTGGCCGAAGCCCTGGTGGCCACGGCCGGCGGCCTGTTGGCCGCTATCCCTGCAGTGATCGCGTATAACCTGTTCGTGAACCGGGTCCGCCTCTTCGCCGGCGAGCTCGAGGGATTCGCCAACGAGCTGATCGGTACCATGGCCCGGGAAGGGCTGGTCTAAATGGCTTCGCTCGGTGGTGGCCTCGGCAGTCAACGGGGTGAGCTTCCGCTGATGGCTGACGTGAACGTCACGGCGTTAGTGGACGTCATGCTGGTGATGTTGATTACGTTCATGATTACGGCACCGATGATGCAAGGGGGCGTAGACGTGGAGCTCCCCCGCGCCCAGGCTCGTCCGCTCTCCCCCAAGGAGGGGATGGTGGTGTCCGTCAATCGAAACGGTCAGATCTTCGTCGACCAGACGCCGGTATCCTACAGCGACTTCAGGGTGACCTTCCGGTCATTGGTGGCCACCCGTAAGCCGAGCGGGGTGTATCTCCAGGCTGACGCGCGAGTGCCCTACGGTGAGGTCGTCCGTGTCCTCGCGATCATACGCACCGCGGGGGTGCAGAACGTGGGTCTTGTTGCCGCCGAGGAAGAATCGCCGTGAGGCTCGGGCCGCCCAATGAAGCGCCGGGCCGGGCCGCGGGGCTGCTCGGCACGCTCGCGGTTCACGCCGCCGCGGTCGCCTTCCTCATGGCTGCGGTAAAGCCGACCAAGGCGTCGCCGCCCTCCTATGCGGTCGATCTGGTGGCGGCCCCGGCGCCGACGACGAAGCAGCGGCTGGCCCGGGAAGCGCTGCCGACTCCGCCTCCGGAGGAGAAGCCCGCCCCTCCCCCGCCGAAACCGCCGCCCCCGCAGAAGGACAAGCCGGCGCCGGTGACGCCCAAACCGGCCAAGCCAGTCAAGACGCCCCCGACGCCCGCACCGAAGCCGCCACCGGTGGAGAGCGAGCGAGAGCCGTCGCCGCAGACCGCGGCCCCGGTGGCTCCGGCGCCGGGCGAGACGCCAAGCACGGGAACCGATGTCGCGACGATCAAGACCCCGGGCCTGGCGTTTCCCTATCCCGAGTACCTGCGCAACATCGTGACCCAAGTCTACCAGCGATGGGACCGGGCCTCGGCCAAGCAGAGCAACTTCGCGGAGATCAGCTTTCTCATCCTCAGGGACGGGTCGGTGCGGGACATCCGGTTCGTGACCCGATCGGGAAGCTTTGCGTTCGACATCGACGCCCAGGGTGCTGTCGAGGCCGCGGGCAACAGCCGAGCCTTCGGCCAGCTACCTGACGGGTGGGAGGCAGACGTATTGCCTGTCAGCTTCTACTTCAAGCCAACGCGATGAAACGATTCTTTTTCCTGCTGTCTCCGATGTTTTTTGTGGCCGGAACATTGGCCGCTCAGGATACCACCCGGGCCGAGGAGGGTGTGCGCGTCGGCGTGGACTACCGTCCCGGAGTCAAACCGGGTCTGGTCGTCCTTCCCGGCCCCGGTCTCGATTCTGTTCGCGCCATCATCCAGCGCGATCTCGACTACAGCGATCGTTTCGAGATGATCACCGTAGGTGACGCGCCACGAGAGACCACCACCGGCGCGGGCGCCGCACCGGGCGGTCCGGTCAACTACGAGCTCTACAAGGGCCTCGGGGCGGAGTTTGCTGTGGAGCTGAGCCAGGCCGCCGGAGGCGTCATTGCCCGGCTGCACGATGTGAATGCGGGCAAGCTCCGCAACCAGCAGACCGCGCCCCTTTCGTCGGGTCCGGACTTTCGCCTCGAGGCCCATCGGCTGGCGGATGAGATCACGCGGTGGGCCAGCGGCACCTCGGGGGCAGCCGCGAGCCGGATGCTGTTTGTGTCCCGGGGACGGGTCTACCGCGCGGACAGCGATGGTCACGATGTGGTGCCGGTGACGCCGGCAGGGCAGACCGCGCTGTCGCCCGCCTGGTCCCCCGATGGGCAGCGGATCGCGTACACCCAGCTGGGCGAGGGACGGGGGGGGATCGTGGTCCAGGCTCTGTCCAGCGGTGCCACCTTCCTGGCGCCGGGCTCGCAGACCGCGCTGAACATCACTCCCGCATTCTCACCCGATGGTCGCACCCTGGCGTTCGCGCACTCCGACGAGCGCGGCACCGACATCTTCACCGCCAACGTCACTGAACGTTGTTGCGCGCAACGCTTGACCGTAGGACGCTTCGCGGACAACTTAAGCCCAACGTTTTCGCCAGATGGGCGGCGTATCGCCTTCATTTCTACCCGCGCAGGACCGCCTCAGCTGTACGTGATGGCGGCCGATGGAACCGACCAGGAGCTGTTGGCGCCGTTCGACTTTGGGGCGACGGGAAGCTCGAACGCTCCCGAGTGGTCTGCCGATGGTGCCAGTGTCGTCTTCCACCGGGAAGTCTCCGGAAGCCCGCAAATTTTTCTGGTCGACGTTTCCGGGCGCCGGGTGCGGCAGCTCACGTCGTCCGGCCGGAATGAAGACCCCACCTGGGCGCCCGACGGCCGGCACGTGGCTTTCGTTTCCGATAGAAGCGGCCGCCGTCAGATCTGGATCGTCGATATCGAAACCGGCCGAGTACGGCAGCTGGCGAGTCCAGACGCCGCTCGGCTACCGTCGTGGTCGCGCCGCCTTGGGCGAGCCACCATTGTACCTAACCCATGATTGTGGAGTGATGATGCGTGCACCTTCTCTGCTGATGCTCCTGGCCGCCGCCGCGTTCACTGGTGCCTGTGGCGGCAGGTCCGCTCCCGAGGAACCCGCGCCGGAACCGACTCCGGTTGACCAACCCCTTCCGGCCCCGGCGCCGGCGGACGACAGTGCTGACCGGGAACGGATGGAACGGGAGCGGCTGGCGAGAGAGGCGTCCGAGCGCTCGCGCGCCGTTGCGGCCGACCTGGCTGCCATGATCAACTTCGACTACGACCAGGCCACCGTGCGCGCGGCCGATCAGGCAACCCTGGACCGGAAGGCCGCCGTTCTCAACGCCAACCCGAACGTCAAGCTTCGCATCAGCGGCCATGCCGACGAGCGCGGCTCCGATGAGTACAACCTGGCGCTGGCCAACCGGCGCGCGGCTGCCGCCAAGCGCTATCTCGAGAACAAGGGCGTGGACGGCTCCCGGCTGGACGTCATCGCTTATGGCGAGGAGCGACCCCTTAACCCCGGTAGCGACGAGACCGCCTTTGCCCAGAACCGTCGCGACGAATTCGAAGTCACGTCGGGCGGCGACAACCTCACCGCGCCGCAGTGAGAGCGCCCTTCTTCATTCCGCGCTCCCTGATGATGCTTGGAGCCGGGGCCCTGGCCGGCCTCGGCGGCTGCGTCACCAAGAGCGACATCCAGCGGGTGCAGGATGATGTTGCCCTGTTCAAGGCCGAGACCGCGCGCCGCGACTCGGCTCGGGCAGCGCAGCTGACCCAGGTAATCCAGGTGCAGCAACGGGTGATGGACTCGCTCACCTCCAGCCGCAAGGCCGTCAGCCAGCTGCGGGGCGACCTGGCGAGCGATCTGTACAACATCCAGCAGCAGCTGGTGCAACTCCAGGAATTGACCGGCCAGAGTCAGCAGAGGCTGAGCGAGCTGCGCACCCAGCTCGAGGCCCGAGGCGAACAGATCTCCTCCACCGTTCCGGGTGATACCTCGATCCCGAGCGCGTCATCCGCGGCGTCCGCCGACCAGATGTACGAGGCCTCGCTGGCGCAGCTGCGGCGGGGAAGCACCTCGACGGCCCGACAGGGCCTGCGCGAGATGCTGCGGAACCATCCGACCAGCGAGCGAGCCGGCGACGCCCTCTATTTTATCGGTCAGAGTTTCGCGGCCGAGAGCCCGGATTCGGCCGCCTTCTACTACGACCAGGTGGTTCAGAAACATCCCACCTCCAGTCGTGCGGCCTCGGCGCTCTATAATCTTGGTCTCGTGGCCGAGCGGAGGAAGGAGACCAGAAAGGCCCGGGAGGCCTTCCAGCGGGTGGTCCAGAAGTATCCCCAATCCGACGAAGCGGCACTGGCGCGAGACCGACTGAAGGCGCTCGGGCGGTAAGCCCGGGCGTCGCCCGCTTTATGACCGGCACTCCTGGGGAAATGCCCTTCCTCGACCACCTTGAGGAACTGCGCTCCCGCATTCTCCGGTCGCTTGCTGCCGTGATTCTCGGGTCTGCCATCGGCCTGTGGGCAGTTCAGCACTTTCAGCTCGTCAATCTTCTCAAACGGCCGATCGCGCCGTATCTCACCGACGGCAAGCTGGTCGTGCTCAGCCCGACCGAGCCGGTGATGATCGTCTTCAAGCTCGGCTTTCTCGTGGGGCTGGTGCTGGCCTCCCCGATCCTACTCTATCAAATCTGGGCCTTCCTGGCTCCGGCGCTTTATGCCAAGGAAAAGCGGGCACTGATCCCGTCGCTCTTTGTGGGGCTCCTCCTCTTCATGACCGGCGTTGCCCTCGCCTATCTGTTTGTGATACCACAGGCGCTGCGGGTCCTGTTCAGCTTCCAGACCGAGGCCATTGCTCCGTTCATCACCTACGACAAGTACTTCAGTTTCGTAATGCAGGTGACGATGGCGCTCGGCATCTCATTCGAGCTGCCGCTGGTGATCATTATCCTGTCCTGGTTGGGGGTGATCGGACCGTCGGACCTCCGCCGGTTCCGCCGCTTCGCCGTGGTGCTGGCCTTCATGGCGGGGGCGATACTCTCGCCCGGCGCCGATCTGCTCTCGATGCTCATGATGACGGTGCCCCTGCTGGTGCTCTACGAGATCGGGTATGCCGGATCCGTCGTCATCAGCCGACGGCGCGCGGCCAGAGACCGCTCCGCCGCGGGCACGATCGGCGTCATCCTGCTCCTTTGCCTTCTGGGGTCGCCGGCGGAGGCCCAGGTGCCTTCCGGCCAGCGCAGGACTCAGACTCGGGCGGACTCGCTGCGGGATTCCACCAGGCTGGCCAGAGATTCCGCCGTCGTTCGCGCCGGCCAGGCGCTGGACACGGCGACTGCCGCGCGGCTGGGCCTGCCGACGGCTCCGTCTCGCAGCTTTGCCGCCCCGGATTCCGTGGTCACCGACCTCCTGGCCCGGCCGGGTTATCAGGCCACCAGGTACAGCGCTGATTCGGCGACGGTCTTCGTGCAGGATCAGCGGGTGTTTCTCCAAGGCAAAGCGCTCACCGAGCGGCGGGGCTCCACCCTGGAGGCGGATACCATCACCTACCGCAGCGCGAGCTGTCTGCTGGATGCGTCGGGTGAGCCCAAGCTGTTCGACCGGGGCCAGGTGATGGTGGGGCAGGGCATTCGCTACGACACCTGCGTCCGTCGCGGCGTTATCACCGATGCACTGACCAACTTCACCGAGGGCTCGAC
>JALYPB010000257.1 GCA_030856585.1 Gemmatimonadota bacterium
GCGCCGCACTTGGCCTGAAGGCACTCGGGGAGGCGATCGTGATCAAGAATGCGGGCAAGCTCACACCGCTCATTACCCACCGAGTCACGGCCGACAGCGTGACGGAACTGGCGTAGAGGCCATGCCAATCATCAGCGGCCCGGTCCAAACCCTGCTCGTTGCGCTGGCGGCGATCATCGCGCTGGTGCTCTGGCTCCGGCGAGAACGCAGATATCGTGGGCCAAGACTGGCTGACGACGAGATTGATCGCGAGGAGCTCGAGGCGGCTGAGCGCGAGGTGCGAGACCTCGACCCAAACGCGCGGCCCGAGGACGGCTTTCTCGGCGATGACTGGGGACCGGGCTCGTCACGGCCGCGGCCGCCGGAACGGCTTTAGGAGGTGAACCACTTCAGCGCCTCCCGGGCGATGTAGGGAGGAACCGTGTGGGGGCCGTCGAACTCGTGATACCGAACCTGGTATCCGGCGCCCTTGAGCGACGGCACAAAGACTCGGCTGCTGGCGTCTATGCCGAGAACCTCATCCATCGTGCCGTGGGAGACGAAAATTCTGGGGCGACCGACGATCGCCGGCGGTTCCATGAACCCGGGAGAGAAGGCGAGCACGTGGGTAAAGAGATCGCCGTTGGCCAATCCCACCGATAAGGCGTACGAAGCTCCATCCGAGAAGCCGCCGATCGCGAGGTGCTTCCGGTCCACCGCACATTGCTCGAAGGTCCAGTCCAGCACCTCGTCAATGGCCGTGATGTCGGCCCCGAACCCGCCCAGGATGACGTCCCAGGTCCGGCGCCGTGCCTCGGGGGCAACGATGATTGTGCCGGCCGCTTCTGCCAGCGCTGTCATAGGCGCGATAACTCCCCGCGCGCCACCGCGGGCACCGTGGAGCAGGAGGAGCAGCGGCAGGGGCCGCTCGGCGGAGTAGCTCCCGGGGACATAGAGCAGCCCGCGGTGTGAGCCTGGACTCAGCTCGATGCTGCTGAGCCCGGCTGGCGCGGGCAGGGAAGGTTTGCGGGGACAGGCAGAGAGGCCGGCGTTGGCCGGGTCGGTGTGGAGTTTCCTGCGCCCTCCGGGACGTGACGCCAATCACGGTGCCATTGCCCGGCTGACAACACTGTAGCGATCACTTCGGTGTGGTCCGGTCGATGCTACATACAGGGTCGAGACCCGGCAGGTATCTCGGAGAGATCGGGAATAGAAATGGCTCCGCCTTTCCGCAACGCCGACCGGGTAGAGGCCTTCGTCAAGGCTGCCGTCCAGCTGCCGGGCGACCGCCTCCGCAGAATTGATCGCGAGTGGAATGGGATGCACGACCATCGGGGGGTCGTCTCGGAGCTGGTCCAGGGGAACAAGGCTTTGCGGGAAGAGATGGCCGCGCTTCGTCAGTACATCGAGGAGGTGGTCCGCCAGCTGGAGCCACCGGGAGATCTGATTCCCGAGGAGACCGCAGAAGCCATCATCCCCGCCGCCCGGGCGCTGCTCCTGCGGGATGACCTGAAAGCCGAAGGCCATCCCAAGCGAGCGGCAGCCTTTGCCGCCCTCACCCGGCCCTTCCGCGACATCCTTCCGGGGTCCGGCTAGACGTCCAGATTGCTCACATACTTTGCGTTCCGCTCAATGAACAGCCGGCGGGGCTCGACCTCATCGCCCATCAGCTCGTCGAACAGCTTGGACGCCTCCACCGCGTCCTCCATGGTCACCCGTAGAATCGTGCGGGTGGCGGGGTCCATGGTGGTGCGCCAGAGCTGATCCGGGTTCATCTCTCCCAGACCCTTGTAACGCTGGATGCTGACCGAGCCCTTCACCTCGCCGTTGGTGAGCCGCTTGGTGTACTCGTCGCGCTCCGGCTCAGTGTAGGCGTAGTACTCGTCCTTCCCCTTGGCCACCCGGTAGAGAGGCGGCTGGGCGATGTAGACGTAGCCCGCATCCACCAGCGGCTGCATCTGCCGGAAGAAAAAGGTGAGGAGCAGGGTCCGGATGTGGGCGCCGTCCACGTCGGCGTCGGTCATCAGGATGATCTTGTGATACCGGGCGTCCTCGAGATTGAAGTCGTCCTTCACCCCGGTCCCGATCGCCGTGATCATCGACCGGATCTCCTCGTTCCCCAGGATCTTGTCGATCCGAGCCCGCTCGACGTTCAGGATCTTGCCTCGCAGCGGCAGGATCGCCTGAAACGAGCGGTCGCGGCCCTGCTTGGCGCTGCCGCCGGCCGAGTCGCCCTCGACCAGATAGATCTCGGAATGGGCCGGGTCGTCAATGGAGCAGTCCGCCAGCTTCCCCGGGAGCACGGCGTTCTCCAGACCTGACTTCTTTCGCACCAGGTCGCGAGCCTTCCGGGCCGCCTCGCGGGCCCGGGCGGCGCTGACCGCCTTCTCGATGATGTTCCGTGCCACCGGCGGGTGCTCGTCGAGGAAGTTGCCGAGGTGCTCGTTCACCACCGCCTTGACGATGCCCTCGACCTCGGAGTTGCCCAGCTTGGTCTTGGTCTGGCCCTCGAACTGCGGCTCCCGCACCTTCACGTGCAGTACGCAGGTGAGGCCCTCGCGAATGTCCTCGCCCGAGAGGGTGAAGTCTTCCTTCTTGAGAAAATCACGCCGCTTGGCCACGTCGTTGATGGTGCGGGTGAGGGCCGACTTGAAGCCGGTGAGGTGGGTACCGCCTTCGTGGGTGTTGATGTTGTTCACGAAGGTGAAGGTGTTCTCGTTGTACCCGTCCTCGTACTGCAGGGCGAGGTCCACCTCGACGTCGTCCCTGGTGGCGGTAAAGGCGATCGGCTTGGGGTGGAGTGCTTTCTTGTTGCGGTTGAGCCACTCCACGAACTGGACCAGGCCGCCCTTGGCCAGGAAGGTCTCGACCTTTCCCCCTTCCCGCTCATCCTTGATGCTGATGGTGACGCCCCGGTTCAGGAACGCGAGCTGACGCAGCCGGTCGGCCAGGGTGGTGTAGTGGTACTCCAGCACGGTGAAGATCTCGGGATCGGGCTTGAACCGGACCGTGGTGCCGGTGCCGCGC
>JALYPB010000260.1 GCA_030856585.1 Gemmatimonadota bacterium
AATGGCACGGGCAATGTCTCGTCGGTCCAAGTCCCAGGATTCTTGTCGTATCCGCTCGGTGCCCATTCAGGCAGCTTCGAGCAAACCCTCCCGAATGCGGATATCCGAGCCATCCTGAAGCGCGACGGAGCAGCCATTCTGTCGCGCTGCACCTCGACCCTGGATTACAACAAGGTCGCCTCGATCAACACGGTGCACGATGCCCAGCTCCCCGTGACGGTCAACGGACCCGACGGCGCGGTCCTGGCCTCCGTAACTGTGCCCTACCAGTTAGGGCTGACCTGTACGCGTTGATTACAGGAATGTTGGGGTAGGTCGAACAGAAAACGAGGAGGCCGACGGGGGCCTTAGAGCGCGAGTGCGAGCTGAAATCCTACTCGCTGCACCACCAGGATCGGCGCGAGAGGTATATCCTGATCCGCCACGTGGAGCGCGCCACGGAACCCGGCACGGCGGAGTGCCGGTGCCACCGCCGCCCTGGCCTCTGCCGCGGTATTGCACTGCTGGCTCAAATGCGCCAGGACGACCGCCAGCAGCCCCGGGTGGTGCAGCTCGACCAGGAGCTCGGCCGCGGCCCGGTTCGACAAATGGCCGCCTGAGCCGGCTATCCTGCGCTGCACCACCGGCGGGTACTCGCTGGTACGTAGCTGCACCTCGTCGTGGTTGGCCTCCAGCACGATCGCGGTGAGGTTGCGGAGCAGATAGCGCACTGCGGTGGTTGGCCGTCCCAGGTCGTACGCCACGCCGACGCTGGCTCCGCCCGATCCACGGACGACAATCGCCAGCGGCTCGGCAGCATCGTGGCTGGTGGGGCAGGCCTCGATGGTGAACGGGCCCAACTCCAGACGGACGCAGAGTCCTAGGTCCCGGTGCTCGGCATCCTCCATGGTCGCGGACAGATGCCGCCAGGTGCCGGGCGCCGTCAGCACCGGCACCTGGAGCCGGCGAGCCAGCAAGGACGACCCGCACGCATGGTCACCGTGCTCGTGGGTCAGGACGATGCCGGCCACCTGCGCCATATCCAGCCCCGCACGCTCCGCGCGCCGCTCGATCTCCCTGGCGCTGAACCCGGCGTCGATTAGGAGCGCCATCCCCTCGGATTCCACCGCGCAGCAGTTCCCCCTCGATCCCGAGCCCAGCACATAGAGCGTGATCACCGGCGGGCGCTCCGCTGGATGGTCCGCCGCAGCGACTCGCGCCGTTCGGCCGAGAACGACACGTTCCGCCGCGCAAGGACGCGCTCAGCCACCCGCAGAAAGCCGTCCTCCGTCACTCGCTCGTCTCCGTTACAGCCCCAGGCAAACGGTGGAATGTACTTCGGCGGGGTGGGCGAGCCGAACACATTGGCGCCGGCGGAGACTACCGTTCCGGTGGCCAGCATGGTCCCGATGGCGGTCTTGGCGTGGTCTCCGAAGAAAGCTCCGACATTGGTTCGGCCGGTTTCGATTCGCTCGCCCTCCACCTCCAGTCGCACCGGACCATAGGTATTCTTCAGGTTGGACGTGCTGGTGCCGGCCCCCAGGTTGACCCAGTGGCCCACAACGCTGTGCCCCACGAATCCGTAGTGGCTCTTGTTGGCGAATCCGAGGAACAGGCTGGCCGCAATCTCACCGTGCACCCGGCACTCGGGGCCGAAGATCGAGCCCCGAACGAACCCGCCCAGGACCCGGGTGCCCGGTCCCACGTAGGTCGGGCCCTCCAGACGAGTACCGTTCCGGACCTCGGCGCCCTGGTCGATGATCACTGCACCCTGGCGCAGATCGAAGACCACGCCGGGCTCCACTGAAGCCCCCAGACACACCAGATGGTTCGGATCGCCGAGCACCAGGCTGCCTTCGGGCACACCGTCACTCGGAGCCACCAGAAATTCGGTGCAGTCTACGGGGAGAAAACTTTCGAGCGCCGTCAGCAAATCGTAACTGCCGTGGAGTCGCAGTCCGGCGACTTCCTGGCCGGGACCGTTCTCGTGCGGCCCGGACCAGCGCTCGCCCTCGGGCACCACCCACCCGACGGTCTCCTCCCGGTGCGTCAGTCGGCGAACGGTGGGACCCGGGACGATCGGTGCGCCGGTTGGCGCGAACCATGCCGCGCCGATCAGCGCCGGTCCTTGAATCGGGGCGAGAGGCCGTACCGGCGGCTCATCCCCTTCACTGAACCCTTCAATGTGGTTCCCCAGGATGGCAGTGGCGTCGTTCCCCGCCGCCGCCTCCCATCGTTCCCGAATCCGCCAGATGCCGGCACGAAGCTCGGAGATCGGACGGACACCGGTGAACGGAGCCCACGCCGCACCGGGCGACTCAGGCTCGAGGAGGTAGAGTGCTGTCACGAGTGAACGTCGCGAATCTCGGGCGGTAGGGCGTCGAGCAGCTGCTTCATGGAAGCGGCCCGCTCGCTGGGCATCACCAGAATCCGGCCGTTGGCCTGCACCACGATGAGGTCCTGCACTCCGCTGAGGACTACGGTGTCCTGGTCGGACCAGACGATGCAGTCTTCCGACTCGTGCAGAAAGGCGCTGCCGACGACCAGATTACCACTGGTGTCCTTGGGACGGACCCGAGTGAGCGCCTGCCAGGTACCGATGTCGTCCCAGGCGAAAGCGCCACTCACGACCGCTACCGACGCGCTTCGCTCCAGCAGGCCTACATCGATGGAAATCGGCGTCACCCCCGCGAAGAACCGCTCGACATCGCCGGCCCTGAGCGCCGGCAGGTTGGGCGACACTTCCGGCGTGTGGGTGGCGACTTCCGCCAGGAGCCGCTCCGCTGTCCAGGCGAAGAGGCCGCTGTTCCAGAGCGCGCCCGCCGCCATCAGATCCAGGGCGGTAGCAGCATCGGGCTTCTCGGAAAATCGCGCCACCATCCTGACGCCGTCGCCAAGGGGCGGCCCCGGCACGATGTAGCCGTAGCCGGTCTCGGGCCGCGAAGGTACCACCCCCACGGTGACCAGACAGTCGTGCTGGCGGGCAATCGTGAGCGCGGTGTCCGCGGTGCGCCGAAAGGCGGCGGCGTCGCCCACGGCCCAGTCGGCGTGGAGCGACAAGACCTCGGCCTGGGGGTCGCGACGCTGCGCTTCCCACGTGGCCCAGATGAGGGCGGGCGCGGTGGATGCCGCCCGGGGCTCGACCAGCATATTGCTCGGGGGGAGCTTGAGACGCTCCTGGATCTGGCTCGCCAGCGCGGCACCGGTCACCACCAGGATCCGTTCGCGCGGAATCAGCCCGGTCAGTCGGTCGAGCGACTCCTCCGCCGTCGACGTCGACCCGGCCAGCGGAAGCAGCTGTTTCGGATTCTCCGGAGTGCTGAGTGGCCAGAAACGGGTACCCGAGCCGCCGGCAAGGATCACGGCCCATCTCATAAGGGCGGGGCAGCGGGACAGCGGGGCAGGGGGGCAGCTTTCAGCATGAAAATAGAGAGACTCCGGAAGTAAGCTTCGCGGAATGCCAGTTTGAGAATGCGGAAATGTATATGGGGAAAGAGAGTAT
>JALYPB010000263.1 GCA_030856585.1 Gemmatimonadota bacterium
CTCCACTGTCGCGATGAATCTCTGGTGGAGCTGGAGTCGCGAGGCCCGCGGGTTGTTCGAATCCATCGACAAACCGCTCTGGCGTGCCACCCGGCACAATCCGCTGGAGCTGCTCTGCCGAGTCGATCCCGCTCGAATCGCGGCCTGCGCCAGCGACAGCGATTTTCTCCGCCGTTACGACGACGTCATGGAGCGGATGACGCACGAGGCCAACGACGGCGAAACCTGGTTTGCCCAGAACTATCCCGATCTCAACGGTCGCCCGGTGGCCTACTTCTGCGCCGAGTTCGGCCTGCACAGCTCGGTGCCGATTTACTCCGGTGGCCTCGGTGTCCTTGCCGGGGACCACTGCAAGGCCGCCAGCGACCTCGGCGTGCCGATGGTGGGAGTGGGCCTCTTCTACCGCAAGGGATACTTTGATCAGCGGCTGACGCTCGATGGGTGGCAGGAAGACAGCGACGTCGAGTACGACGTGAGCGCCACTCCGCTGGTGGCGGTGGCGGGATCGAATCACCAGCCCTGGCTCACCACGGTCGAGAGCTTTGGACGGCCGGTCCACGTCAGGGCGTGGCGAATGATGGTGGGCCGGGTACCGATCTATCTGCTCGACACCAACCTGGAGGCGAACCACCCGGATGACCGGGGGCTGATGAACAAGCTCTACGCCGGCGGACCGGAGCTGCGGCTCAGGCAGGAATGGATTCTCGGCGTCGGGGGCGTACGAGTTCTCCGGGCCATGGGGATCGACCCGGGAGTGTGGCATGCCAACGAAGGTCACGCCGCATTCATGCTGATCGAGCGGCTACGGGAGCTCATCACGGCTGGGGCTTCCTATCAGGACGCGGTCGGCCAGGTGCGGGCGCAAAGCGTGTTCACCACCCACACACCGGTTCCCGCCGGCCACGACACCTTCACCCTCCAGCAGCTCGAGGCCTGCGCCGGCCCGGTCTGGAAGGCAATGGGGATCGATCGGGAGGCGTTCTTTCACCTCGGAACCCACCCGGCTCTCCCGGGTCAGTTTCACATGACGGTGACTGCCATGCGACTCTCCGGCCGGGTGAACGGCGTCTCCCGCCGTCACGGGCAGGTCTCCCGCAACATCTGGCGCGAGCTCTGGCCGAACCGTCATTGGGAGGCGGTGCCGATCGGGCACGTGACCAATGGGGTGCATCTGGCCACCTGGATGGCCAGCCCGATCATGGCCCTGCTGGACGAGCATCTGGGCGACGACTGGGGAGAACACCTGGAGGAGCCGGGCTTCTGGGACCGGATTCTCACCCTCGATCATACCAAGCTGTGGGAAGCTCACCTTCGGCAGAAGCGGGCACTGTCGAACTTTGTGCGCGAAGATGCCCGCCGCCGGTTTGCCGGCCAGCTCAAGGAGGCCTCCCAGGTGGTGGGGGCGGGAACTCTGCTCGACCCGATGGCGTTCACCATCGGCTTCGGTCGCCGCTTCGCTACCTACAAGCGAGCCAATCTCATCTTCCGGGATATCGACCGGCTCCGTCGCCTGCTGGTAGACCCCTGGCGCCCGGTGCAGATCATCTTTGCCGGCAAGGCTCACCCGGCCGACAACCCGGGCAAGGAAGTTCTCCAATCGGTATACCGCTTCACCCGTGATCCGGCATTCGAGGGTCGCGTGGCGTTCCTCGAGGACTATGACATGCACCTCGCTCACCTTCTGGTGCAGGGTGTCGACCTGTGGCTCAACCTCCCGCGGGTGCCACTCGAGGCGTCGGGCACCAGTGGCATGAAAGCGGGACTCAACGGAGTGCCCCAGTTCAGCACCCTCGACGGATGGTGGCAGGAAGGCTACGATGGACTGAGCGGGTGGGCCATCTCCCCCCTCGCAGAGGAAAAAGATGCCGATGCGGCCGACGCCGAAGATTTTTACCGGCTGCTGGAGGAGCAGATCGTCCCGCTCTACTACACCCGCAACGCCGGGGGCACTCCATTAGGCTGGGTAGAGAAGATGCGCCACGCGCTACGCCTGGCCGGCAGCCGGTTCACCGCCCGGCGCATGCTCCAGGAATACGTGCAGGAGTACTATGCACCGGCGATCCACGGGGAAGCATCGGGCGACGATCCTCCCACGGCTTGAGGCAGACAGGATGGCGACCTTGCGTCAACCGGCTCGCGAGCCGGTGACCTCTTCACCGTCGCTCAGAACCGCGGGAGGCCAGCCCGTCTCCGTCGTTCACATTGCCGCGGAATACTTTCCCTACGCCCGGACCGGCGGTCTTGCCGAAGCGGTCAGTGGACTGGCCAACTTCCAGCAAGCCGCCGGGCTCGATGTCACCGCCATTCTTCCGTTGTACCGCACAGTACGCGATGCCGATCCCGACCTCGAGCCGGTAGGGCAGCCCTTTCTGGTGCCGATGGGATCTCATACCG
>JALYPB010000302.1 GCA_030856585.1 Gemmatimonadota bacterium
TTGCGGGAGGAAGGTTGGCCGGTTCAGCCCGGCGATCCCCGCCCACAAGCACCACGGCGGCCAGTGGGAGTTTCCGCTACCTGATCCCGGCAGTCTTGGTCTCGTAGGTGGCCGCCAGCCGACGCAACTGATCCACATGGCGGGCGACCTGGCGGTTGAAATCGCCCCCAGCGGCGGTTCCCAGCGCCGCCGAACCTTCGACCACCGAGTCGGCGAGGGCCTCGTACGCGGCGTCGCTGTGCATGCCCATCATCGTCATGTCCGAGTGCATCGCATCCACCAGCTCTTTCACCTCCGACCGGTGGTCCGGCATTGCCGCCCGCATCATCGCCGGATACTGAGCCACCGAATCCAGATGGGCCCGGAATGCCGGCAGCATCGGCATCGCCTTGAGCTCCATCCCGGCCGCCGCCTTATCTCGGCAGGCCGCGAGGGAGAGAACCAGGACGCCAGTTGCGATCTGCTTGTGATTCATCGGTCCGCCTTGCGTGAGATAGGGAAACCACCGTCCGCCAGCATGCGAAGGGGTAAACTTAGCCGTAGGAATGACAGGCGACCGCCCACGCCGCCACTCAGGAGAGCACCAGCATGCGGGAACCCCCACCTGGAGCGGTGTTCGATCCGCTCACGAGCTATCACGAGTACCCCGTATCTGAGATGCTGACCCGCAGCCGCGCCTTCGCCGCCGACCTGGCCCGGCGCCGCACCGTGCGCCAGTTCAGCGAACGGGCCGTGCCGCGCTCCGTGATCGAGTCCTGCCTGGAGGCGGCCAGTACGGCCCCGAGCGGGGCCCACCTCCAACCCTGGCACTTCGTGGTGATCGGTGACCCGGATCTCAAGCGCCGGATCCGGGAAGCAGCCGAACTGGCCGAGCGGGAGTTCTACGCCACCGCACCCGATGAATGGCTGGCTGCCCTGGCCCCGCTCGGCACCGACGCCCATAAGCCCTACCTCGAGACCGCACCCTACCTCATCGCGGTCTTTGCCCAGCGCTACGGTCTCACCGAGGAGGGCGAGCGGCGGACCCACTACTACGTCATGGAATCGGTGGGGATCGCGGCCGGACTGCTGATTGCCGCCTTGCACCATGCGGGGCTCGCGTCGCTGACCCATACTCCCAGCCCGATGGGATTTCTGAGCGAGGTGCTGGAGCGGCCCGCCAACGAGCGGCCCGTAATGCTGGTGGTGACCGGCTACCCCGCGCCGGAAGCGGTAGTCCCTCGCCTGGAAAGGAAACCGTTGGAGGCCGTCGCGACCTTCCGATGAGATGGCGTCTTGCGTTTTCTCGGCCGAGGACGGCAGGTTAGGCCAGGAATCCCGGCTTACTGGCATTTGACACCCATCAAGAGGAAGCCCGCATGACTGCCCTGCTTTGGCGCGCCACGACCTGCGCCGCTCTTGCCACCGGTGGATTCGCTACCCTGTCGCAGGCTCAGGACACCACGGTGGCGGTCCCTGAGCGACCCGTGCTCCGCCGTGCCCTGCCGGTTGCCTCGGCGCCGGCACCGGGGCCCATCGTCCAGCAAAGCCCCAATGGACTGTACCAGCTGAGCATCACCGACACCGGCATCGAGCTCCGCGGTCCCAAGGGAACGGTGAGGATCAATGATACCGGGATCCAGATCGGGAGTCCGGCCGCCGCTCGAATCACCGTTGAGGGAAGCCGGCTGAGCCTCAGGATCGGTGAAGACGTGAGGCTCGAGTCCGGGACAGCAATGGAAATCAGGGCCGGCAGCAACCTCACCATCCGGGGCAGCGCAACCGACATCATGGCCGGCGGGCCTGCCTCCATCACCGGCTCGCAGGTGAAGCTGGGCGGGTGCACCACCCCGAAGCCGGTCGCACGGTCCGGCGATCCGGTCAACACCTCGGTGAGTCCTGCCGTGATCGTCCAGGGCACGCAGTCGGTTCTGGCCTGCTAGCAAATCACGTTCAACCACCCACTTCGGAGACCTCACATGCACCACCTGACGTCCATTGTCCTGGCCGTTGCGCTCGCCACCAGCCTCGCCTGCGGCGGCGACAAAAAAGACACCGAGACCAATTCGTTGTCGCAGCTCACCTCCGGCTTGAGTCAGATGGAGAAGGCCGTCAAGGGCATGTCCGCCTCCGCGGATCGCAAGCCCGTCCCGCCGGTCAGCTTCAAGGTCCTCCTGGATTACCTGCCCAAGAGTCTGGAC
>JALYPB010000321.1 GCA_030856585.1 Gemmatimonadota bacterium
GCCCACGATTCGATGCCGCCCACCGGAGGAGACACGACCCGCATGCCATCGGGCATGGATCACGGCCAAATAGGCACCGGCCAGGAGGCGATGAAAGGGCGCACGGAAATGATGGATCTGCACGCGCGAATGATGGCCGACCCGGTCATTCGGAAACGGGTCATGGCCGACAGCGCGATGCGCAGCCTGATGACTCACATGATGGATTCAGCGGGCGCCGCCAGGCCTGGCACTCCAGCATCAGGCCGCACTCAGAAACATGAGGGTCACGGCCAGCAGAAGCGTGAGCCGAGTGGCCGCGAGCTGTCTCCGGCAAAGCCGCCGGCTCCCTCACCGCGGCCGGCTAAACCCGAGCCGGCAGACTCGGGGCACCAGGGGCATTCGCTGGGCGCGCCGGCTGCGCTGAAGGGGGCCACGTGAACTGGTGGCCCATGCACAGTTGGCACCCGGTGGTGGTCCATCTTCCCCTCGTGGGACTGGTGGTCGCCGCGGCCTTCGATCTGGTAGCAGTGCGACGGCGGTCGGCCCGCTGGCGAGATGCGGCCACGGTGCTCTGGTGGGTGGGCCTGCTGGGTGCGGCGGCGGCGGTCACCACGGGACTTCTCGCCTACAATCGGGTCGAGCACTCCGATCCAGCCCATGTGGAGATGACTCTCCACCGCAACCTGGCGCTCGCCGCCGTCACCGTGCTGCTGGTCACGGCCTTGTGGCGATGGCGGCGTGCATACTCCCAACGTGCTGCTCTACTCGGGCTCATCGGGGCCGGGATTCTGGGTGGCGTGGGTTACCTGGGAGGAGATCTGGTGTATCGCCACGCCCTCGGCATCCCACTGAGTCGCTGGAAGAAATCGCCCGCGAGCGAGGGGGGAGCAGGAAGGAGCATCCGGAAGAAAGTACTCGCGCGGATAGCACGATGAACCACCACCACTGATCGCAACTCCGCTCAATCAACTGTCCGGGCTGAACCCGGACTCCACCTGTGAAGGGAGAACTATCGTGACCCATCAATCTTCCACCGGCATCTCGACCGAGATGCAGCAGTGTATCGACGAGTGTACTCGCTGCCATAACGTATGTCTGGCGACGGCAAGCCATTGTCTCGAGCTCGGCGGCAAGCACGCGGACCCGGCTCATATCGGACTGCTGCTGGACTGTGCTGAAATCTGCCAGACGAGCGCGAACTTCATGCTACGAAGCTCGGAGCGCCACGGGCTCACCTGTCGCATCTGCGCGAACATCTGCGGCGCCTGCGCCGAGTCCTGCGATCGCATGGGCAAAGGTGACGAGATGTTGGCGCAGTGCGCGGAGGAGTGCCGCCGATGCCAGCGGTCATGTGAGCGGATGGCGGCTTAAACTCGCACGAGTGCTGATCGGACGTGGATGTGCGGGATGCCATGGGGCGGATCGGCTGCTGCCGACCCGCTCCCTGTCGCTGGTTTGGCGCTGCCCCAGCTTCCGCTTGAACTCGGCGATCTCGCGGGTCTGGACCATGTGCGGATCGAGTTCACCAACCACCTGCCCGAGCCCGCCACGATGCATTGGCATGGACTGGTCGTTCCGAACCGGATGGACCGACCCGGGTACATCACCGGTGCGACTCCAGGAGTGGCTCCAGCGGGACGGGCGGCCTCACCGTCCTGGTGGAAGTGCGGAAGTGAAGAGCCAAGGGTCCAGGGCGATCTAGCGCGCGGGGGCATCGCGGGACGACCAATGGATGGCACTGATAACCCATCCAGACGGGGTCCGGGTCAGCACCATGAGCTCCGCACCGGCCGAGTTTACCGGCTTCCCCCGGAATCTGCCTCGCGTGGTGCCCGTGGCGGCGGTCCAGGCCACGTTACCCTCAACCTTCACCTGCACCGGCGAGCGAGTCTCCTTCATCGCGCGGGTGAACGCGATGTCGGCGGCCAGATGGTGGGAGCGGTACTCCCGCAGTGACTCGACACTCCCGCTCTCCATGATGATGACGTTCGGGGAAAGGAGGGCCAGCGCCGCCGCACTGTCTCCTTCCGCCAATGCGTCGTGGTAGCGCTTCACCGCGCCGGCAACTGCGGCCGAGTCGCTGGCGACTTGCGCCCCCGCAGGGACGCACGGCCGAAGGGCAACCCCGATAGTCAGGCTGAGCGGGAGCAGAAGGGCTGGGATATGCACCACTATCTCCTCGCGATGAAGAGACCAGATGTTTCCGTCTTACACCAACCTTCCGGCGGGCGCAAGCGCCAACGCCGAGACAGGCCCTCGACGACGTCGCCAGCCGGATCGTGGGGGGTCTTGACATACCCCATGGGGTATAGATATCATATACCCCATGGGGTATCAAGTAAGCGTCCTTGAGCGCGACATCGTCGCGGGAGGAACAGAACCATGAATCGGGTAACACTAAAGATCGACGGTATGACCTGCGGGCACTGCGTCGCCCAGGTCACCAAGGCTCTGAAGGAAGTGGATGGGGTCGACGTGGAGCAGGTGACGATCGGAACGGCAACGGTTTCATTCGATCCAGCCTCCACCTCAGCGGAACGCATCACCCAGGCGATCCAAGATCAGGGTTACGGGGTCGCCGCCGCGACCCGCTGAACGCCGGCCGTATGACGAACCCAGGAGACAACGGTGAGCGGAACAGAATGGCTGGTGGTGCTCGGTGGTATTGCCGCGGTCGCGTGGGTGAATTGGTATTTCTTCCTCGCCCAGCGATCCACGGTCTCAGGCAATAGTCCGAAGAAGGAGGAAGGATGAGGGCCACGCTGCCTGCCGTTGACCGCGGGCGATCGGACCCAGGCAGCACCGGCACCCTGCAAACGATCCGTATCCCGGTGAGTGGGATGACGTGCGCCGCCTGTCAGTCCCGGGTGCAGGGCACCCTCCAGAAACAGGAGGGGGTGGCCGTCGCGTCGGTCAATCTCATGATGAAGAGCGCCACCGTCACCTATAATCCGGCGGCGGTCAGCCCCAATCGCCTGGTGGCGGCGATCCGTGAAACCGGGTACGGAGCGGAGCTGGCCTCTCCCGACCAGACGGCGTTCGAAGAGCAGGAGGCGCGAGATCGGGGGCAAGAGGAGGAGTTCAAGCAGCTCCGGCGCAAGGCGATCGTGAGTGCCATAGCCGGTGTCGTTGCCATGATCATCTCCATGCCGCTCATGACGGCTGGTGAGCACGGAACCGATGGAGTCGCTGCCGACCCATTCATGCGGTGGCTGATGGACGCCCTTACCCCGGGTCTGCGTGCGGTGGCGCCCTGGCTGTATTCCATTCCTGGGCCGGTCATCTCCTACATGCTCCTGGCCGTAACGCTCGGCGTCATGCTCTGGGCCGGCCGGCACTTCTATACCCGTGCCTGGGCCGCGTTCCGGCATCACTCGGCCGACATGAACACGCTGGTGGCGATCGGCACGGGTGCAGCCTTTTTCTATTCGGTCCTCGCCACCCTGTTTCCCGGGTTCTTCCTGCGGCGCGGTTTAGCACCCGACGTGTATTACGAGGCGGTCGTCCTCATCATTGCGCTGATTCTCACCGGCAATGCCTTCGAAGCTCGGGCGAAGAAGCGGACCTCGGCGGCGCTACGGGCCCTGGTACATCTGCAGCCCAAGACGGCCCGGGTGCTCCGGGGGGCCGAGGAAATCGACGTTCCTGTCGAGGCGGTTGCGACGGGCGACACCGTCGTGGTGCGTCCCGGAGAGCGGGTTCCGGTTGACGGCGCGGTGTCTTCGGGAGAGAGCGCGGTCGATGAATCGATGCTCACCGGCGAATCCCTACCGGTGTCCAAGCGGCCGGGAGACCGGGTGATCGGTGGAACGATCAACCGCACCGGCGCCTTCCGCTTCGCGGCCACTACGATCGGCGCCGACAGCGTCCTGGCCCAGATCGTGAGGCTCATGCGCGATGCCCAGGGGTCGCGGGCGCCGATTCAGCGCCTCGCCGACCGGATCAGCGGGTTCTTCGTACCGATCGTGCTCTCGATCGCCATCGTGACATTCGTCGTCTGGTTTGTAGCCGCGGAGACGGCCCCCGCTGTGCGTGCGTTCGCGGCGGCCGTGGCGGTGCTGATCATCGCGTGTCCCTGCGCCATGGGGCTCGCGGTTCCTACGGCGGTCATGGTGAGTACCGGCAAGGGTGCGGAGCTGGGAGTGCTGATCAAGGGCGGAGAAGCGCTCCAGCGGGCCGGCGACATCAGCACCGTGGTGCTCGACAAGACCGGAACAGTGACTGAGGGGCGTCCGACCGTGACCGACGTCGTGACCGCTCCCGGCATGAGGACAGCAACTGAAGAAGAGCTGGTGCGGCTGGTCGCCTCGCTCGAGACCTCCAGCGAACACCCACTGGCAGATGCGATTGTGCGCTATGCGAAAGACAGGGGTGCCCACCTCTCAACGCCGGAGGCGTTTCAATCAGTCTCCGGGCGCGGCGCGCTCGGCGCCATTGATGGGATGGCGATCCTCGCCGGAAACGAGGCGTTGATGGCGGCATATGCCATCGACGTTGCACCCCTGCGCCCCCACGCGGAGCAGTTCGCCGCCGAGGGAAAGACGCCGGTGTACGCGGCGGCCGGAGGCGCCCTGGCAGGTGTGCTCGCGGTGGCCGATCCGATCAAGGACACCTCCCGGGACGCAATTGCCCGGTTGCGAAGGATGGGCCTTGAGGTCGTCATGCTCACCGGGGACAACCGAAAGACTGCCGAAGCCATCGCGCGCCGGGCGGGAATCGACCGGGTGGTGGCCGAGGTGCTGCCGGACGGAAAGGTCGCCGAGATCAAGCGGCTGCAATCGGACGGTAAAGTCGTGGCGATGGTTGGTGACGGCATCAACGACGCCCCAGCGCTGGCGCAGGCGGATATCGGGATGGCAATGGGCACCGGCACCGACATTGCGGCCGAAGCGGCGGACATCGTGCTCATGCGTGGTGACCTGGGCTCAGCGGCTCAGGCGATCGAGCTGTCCCGCCGCACCATGCGGACGATGAAGCAGAACCTGTTCTGGGCCTTCATCTACAACGTCATCGGCATTCCAATCGCGGCCGGCGCGCTCTACCCGTCTTTTGGCGTGCAGCTAAGTCCAATCCTGGCCAGTGCCGCCATGGCATTCAGCTCGGTTAGCGTCGTGAGCAACAGCCTGAGACTCCGAAACCAGCGTTTCTCCTGACTATGAGGCACTCCCTCGGTCTTACCCTTGGACTGGACTTCTTATGGCCACGAAGACAAGACGCCCTCCGCTGGCCCTGGCACCCCAGGTAAGCTGCGGCTGTGGAACCCACGGCACGACAACCGGTCGGAAGGCGGTGGCCGTTGACGCTGAGATCAAGGACCACAATCTCAAGCGGCTTCGGCGGATTGAAGGCCAGGTGCGAGGTGTTCAGAAGATGGTGGAGGATGACCAGTACTGCGGCGATATCATGACCCAGATCGCCGCGGTGCACGAGGCGCTGCGGTCGGTGGCGCACGAGCTGATGCGCAACCATCTCAAACACTGCGCGGCAACCGCGATCCGTTCGGGGGGAAGTGACGCGGACGCCATGTATGACGAGCTCCTCAGCCTCATGAACAAACTCAACCGATGAGCGCGGCGCACGATGGAGGCTTGTCATGACACCCGGGATCCGTAAGCTCGCCCTCACCGCACATGTCACTTCGTCGGTCGGCTGGCTCGGCACGGTCGCCAGCTTCCAGGCTCTCGCCATCGCCGCTCTGACGAGCCGCGACCCGGCGACTGTGCGAGGGTTCTACCTGGCGATGGAATTGATTGGCTGGTACGTCATCGTGCCCTTTTGCCTCGCTTCGCTGGTCACCGGGCTTGTCGTGTCACTGGGCACGCCGTGGGGCCTGTTTCGGCACTACTGGGTTCTGGTCAAGTTTCTGATCACCATCGTTTCCGCCCTGATCCTGCTCGGCTTCATGCAGACGCTTGGCTCTCTGGGAGATGTGGCGGCAAACGCGACATTGTCCATGGACCAGCTACGCGACCTGAAACAGTCCCCTGTGCTCCACTCCGGCGGCGGCCTGCTGGCAATACTCGTGGCTACCATCCTGGCGGTCTACAAGCCGTGGGGCATGACGCCTTACGGACGCCGTCAGCGGGATGCCGAGGTGGCGCGCGACTACGGCTTGGCCACCACCATACCGTGGAGGCTAAAGGTGTTGCTCGGGATCATCAGCCTGGTTCTGCTGTTTCTAGTTTTCCACCTTATCAACGGCGGCGCGCGTGGTCATTGAGCATCGAGACCCGCCTGGAACCGACGCTGCTGTAAGGGTCCAGGCCGCCGAGGCTCTGGGTGGGCCTCGTGCCCATCATGAGGTGATGGATCACGGGGGACGTGGCGCCCGTGACGGTCACGACAAGCACGCGGGGCACAGTGTGGCCATGTTCCGCGACAAGTTCTGGGTTTCTCTCTTCCTGACCATTCCGACGCTGATCTGGGGCCACATGCTCCAGCGAGCCTTCGGCTACGCGCCGCCCGCCATCCCTGGTGCGCGCTGGATCCCGGCCATCTTCGGCACGGCCGTGTTCATCTACGGCGGCCGCCCGTTCCTCGAGGGAGCCGTCCGGGAGCTGCGCGACCGCCTGCCCGGCATGATGACCCTGATCGCACTGGCCATCATGGTAGCGTTTGTCTTCAGCGCGGCCGTCACCCTGGGTTATCCCGGCATGCCGCTCTGGGAGGAGCTGGCCAGCCTGGTGACGATCATGCTGCTGGGACACTGGCTGGAGATGCGCTCCATCATGCAGGCGCAGGGAGCGTTGGCGGAGCTCGCCAAGCTCCTGCCGGACATGGGCACCCGGGTGATCCTCGAGGATGGAATCGAGCGGCTGGAGGAGGTGCCGGTGTCGGCACTCCGTGAGGGTGACCTCGTGCTCGTCCGGCCCGGTGCGAGTATCCCTGCCGATGGGGTTGTGCGAGCGGGATCCGGCGAGGTCAACGAGGCGATGATCACGGGCGAGAGTCGCCCGGTGGCTAAAAAACCGGGTGACCGGGTCATTGCCGGCACGGTGAATGGTTCCGGCTCGCTCCGTGTCGAGGTGACCGGCACCGGGGAGCGCACCACCCTCGCCGGCATCATGCGGCTGGTCGAGCAGGCGCAGGGCTCGCGGTCGCGAGCACAGGCGCTGGCGGACCGCGCTGCCTTCTGGCTCACGGTGGTGGCACTCGTATCGGGCGCAGCTACTCTGGTCGTGTGGCTCAGCCTGGGCGCCGAGCCCTCGTATGCCGTGGAACGGCTGGTCACCGTGCTGGTCATCGCCTGTCCCCACGCTTTAGGGCTCGCCATTCCGCTCGTCATTGCCATCTCTACTACGCTCGGCGCGAGAAATGGTCTCCTCGTTCGGGATCGCCGGGGCCTGGAGGAAGCGCGGAACCTGAACGTCATAGTCTTCGATAAAACCGGTACCCTCACCCTGGGAGAGCATCGGGTTGTTGCCCTCAAAACGATCGACGGGCTCACCGAGGACGAGGCGCTTCGGCTCGCGGGCGCGGCGGAAGGAGACTCGGAACACCCGGTCGCTGGCGCGGTGGTCCGGACTGCCCAGGAGCGGGGCCTGGTAGTGTCGAGGGCCGAAGCCTTTAAAGCCATACCGGGTTATGGCGTGGAAGCGACCGTCGAGGGTCGAAGTCTCTACGTCGGGGGACCGAACCTCTTGCAGCGGATTGGAGCGGACGTCAGCCCGGAGCTCGCGGCGTTTGTCGCGCAGGCAGCCGAACGGGGACAGAGTGTGATTTACCTGGTGGAAGGCCGCCGGGTAATCGCCGCCTTGTCACTCGCGGATGCCGTCCGACCCGAGTCCCGGGAGGCAGTGGCGCGTCTCCACCAGCTTGGCCTCGAGGTCGTCATGCTCACCGGCGACGCGAAACCCGTGGCCGATGCCATCGCCCGGGATCTCGGCATCGATACAGTGTTTGCCGGGGTACCTCCAGAGGGAAAGGCCGCCAGGATCCAGGAGCTACAGCGGCAGGGGAAGAAGGTGGGAATGGTAGGCGACGGCGTGAACGATGCCCCGGCCCTGGTAACGGCGGACGTAGGGATTGCGATCGGGGCCGGGACCGACGTGGCCGTAGAGGCCGGCGACGTGGTCCTCGTCCGCAGCGATCCTCGAGACGTCCCGCGGATCGTGGCACTCTCGCGCGCGAGCTATCGCAAGATGGTGCAGAACCTCTGGTGGGCGTCAGGGTACAATATCCTCGCGATTCCGCTCGCCGCCGGCGTTCTGGCCTCTCGCGGAATCGTGTTGTCACCGGCTGTAGGGGCAGTGCTCATGTCGCTGAGCACTGTGATTGTCGCTATTAACGCCCAGCTCCTCCGGCGAACCAGGATCTAACAACCTTGGCGCGACGCTACCTCTGGACACAGTGTCGCGTGAGCACCTAGCCCGGCCTCCGGTTTCGGGATACTCTAGGACCGTCCCGCTCACGGAGAATCCCGATGCCCGGGCGCGCAGCCCGTTTGGTTCTGGCTTTTCTGGTCCTGATTCCAGGTTTTAGTGAGGCCACCGTTCAGGACCCGGCCCCGATCACCCGCCGTGATTCCTACTGGCTGGGCGTTGGGCTCGGGGCCGGATCGGAGGACCTCGCCGCCCACGTGAACGGCTCCTACCGGTTCGGGGCCAACCTCATCTCCCTCCGGATTGCCAGCACCGCGGGCCTGTTCGACATCGAGCGCACCGACTATGCACTCCTGTACGGCCGAGCTACACGGGGCGTCCGCGATCGCCACCTGCTGGCGGCTGGGGTCGGTGTGGCTCTGGTGGACGGATGCGGGATGGAGGGTGGCGGCTTCCTCGGCGGCTGTCAGGATCACTCCTCGATCATTGGACTGCCGCTCGAGGCTCAGGCGTCCTATCGGCCCGGCAAGCTGCTGGGCATCGGTCTCTACGGATTTGCCAATTTCAACCGTCGCCGGTCGTTCGGTGGGGTGACGCTAGGCGTCCAGATAGGCCGGCTGCGCTGAGGCGCGGCGACTCTGAATTCGGCAGATCGCTATAGCGGGTTCGAGCCAGCCCGTCTCCCGTCGTCGCGCCGAAACTGCAGCCAATAGGTAATACGCTGAGTGCAGACGAACTGCAGCCTGCGATCCGCCGGCCAGGAGAGCGCCTCGCGGAGCGAGTCGAGCTGGCCTCGATACCATACGCGCCGCCCGTCCAGGCCATAGAGCGTATCGCCGTGCTTCAGCCGCCTTGGACCAGCCATGAACTCGAGGGTGACCGTGTCTCGCGCGACCACACGCCAGGGTCGAGCCACCCGCGCTACGTACCGCAGGGGAACAAATTTCTCCCCGGAGTCAGGTCGGATCGTGATGTGGGCCCAAGGGTGTGGCGCGGCCCGCAGCACACGCCGTCCGACCGATGGCAATTCCATCGGGCGACTAATGCTGATCCAGGTCTTCAGTGGAAAATCGAGAATCAGCGGGCTGGGAGGCCCGTCATGAGACTGGGCCACGAGCTCGCCTGCAGCGACCGTGAGGAGCACGATGCAAGGGACCATAACTCTGGCCGAAGCAATCAGGAGAGCGGACAGCGCACCGAGGGGCCTCAGAGTCATACTGCAGCTTAACACGTACATGGGGATGGCATGACCGATATCAAGCTCGACCTGCTCCAGACTCTGAGCCTGGCCGCACTGGTCTACTTCGGCGGCATCCAGCTCAAGAAGCGGGTCCGCTGGCTGGACCGGCTCAACATTCCGGCGGCCGTGGTGGGCGGGCTCTGCTTCACCCTGCTGGTGATCCTGCTGCGCGAGCGGAGTATCAGCGTGCAGCTCGACACCGCACTCCAGTCCACCCTGAGCGTCGCCTTCTTCACCTCCATCGGCATGAGCGCCAGCCTCGCCCTGCTCCGGGTGGGCGGCCTCCAGGTGCTGATCTTCCTGCTGCTGGCGACCCTATTCTGTTTCGTGCAGAACTTCACCGGCATCGCCATCGCGCTCGGCTTCGGCGAGAACCCGCTGCTCGGCGTGATGGCGGGCTCGGTCACCCTGGTGGGCGGGCCGGCCACCGGCCTCGCCTTTGCGCCGCTGTTCGAGCAGGCCGGGCTTCGGGGCGCGGGGCCGCTGGCGCTCACCGCGGCCACCGCCGGAATCGTGTGTGGCGGACTGGTGGGCGGCCCGGTGGGGACCTACCTGATCCGCCGCTTCGGGCTCAAGCCCCGGGCGCCGAATGCGAGTGCCCAGGAAATACGGGCCGAGCTGGACGCAGTACCCGAGACCCTGGTGGTCGAGGTGGACCGGGAGGACACCTCATTAATGAGGAACATGGGGGTGCTGGCCCTGGCCATGGGGCTCGGCAGCCTGGTCAGCACCTACATCCAGTCGCTCGGGATCACCATGCCCGGCTACATCGGCGCCATGCTGGTGGCGTCGGTGCTCCGAAACCTGGATGACGGCACCCGGTGGCTCCGGATCGACCAGCGCGCCATGGAGTTCATGGGGAACCTGGCGCTCAATATCTTCCTGGTCGTCGCCCTGATGAGCCTGAAGCTGTGGGAGCTGGCGGGGTTGGCGCTGCCGCTCTTCGTAATCCTGGTGGCCCAGGTGATTCTGGTGCTGCTGTTTGCGCTGACGGTTTCGTTCCGGGTGATGGGCAAGGACTACGAGTCGGCGGTGATGGCGAGCGGCTTCATCGGGTTCGTGCTGGGCACCACGGCCAACGCGGTGGCGAACATGCGGGCCCTGGTGGCCCGGTTCGGGGCCGCTCCCCGCGCCTTCCTTATAGTACCGCTGGTGGGGGCCTTCTTCATCGACTTCACCAACGCGATCATCATCACGTTCTTCGTGAATTGGCTGAAGTAGGCGGGCAGCGGGGCACCTCCAGGCAGTCATCGCGAGCGGTCGTCAGGCCGCGTGGCGATCCCGTCGGTCCGGTTGTGACGCGACAAAAGTCAGCGATTTCAATCGCGTGGATACCGTCAATTGGGCATCGAGGGTGCCGCGGGCCGCCAGGAGGGGTCGATATTCACCGAGCTTACGGCAGGCAGGGC